>CAYJDU010000099.1:0-3401 GCA_964369035.1 uncultured Methanomassiliicoccales archaeon
GTCGCAAAAGGCGGAATTCAATGACTATCAAAAACAGAAAAGCTGAGCACATGAAAATCACCCTTAATGAAAAAGTAGCTCCGGGTTACTGCTATTGGGACGATATCAAACTTGTACACAACGCCCTGCCGGAGATAGACGCGGACGAGATTGATACAAGCATCACATTATTCGGTAAAAGGCTAGAATTCCCGCTTATCGTAACAGCAATCACCGGGGGGTTCGAAGGTGCTAAGAAGATTAACGCCAACATCGCAGAGGCCTGTGCGGATCTCGGCATTGGAATGGGTATAGGCAGCGAAAGGGCCGGGATCGGAGGTATCGAACCTGAAAGCTACAGTATCGTTAAAGAATACGACGTACCACTTATGATCGGTAACGTCGGAGCACCACAACTGGTTTCTCAGAAAAGTAAGGACAACATCACCGTTGACGGCATAGGTGTAGCTATGGACCTAGTAGACGCGGATGTGGTGGCTATACACCTGAACTATCTACAAGAGGCGATTCAACCTGAAGGAGATACCAATGCGAAGGGATGCTATGATGCGATCCGAGACATCGCACAGGAACATCGTATCATCGTAAAGGAGACGGGTGCAGGTGTATCCAAAGATGTGGCGGCTAGGCTCAAAGGCACTGGTATATTGGGAATAGACGTTGCAGGGATGGGCGGGACCAGTTTTGCAGGCGTGGAGATGTATCGTGCATTGGAGATTGATGACCGGATACGCACGGGAATGGGGCAGACCTTCTTTGATTGGGGAATCCCATCACCTGTATCCCTTATCGAAGCAAAATGTGGACTACCGTTGATCGCATCAGGAGGAATACTCGACGGGGTACATGTCGCTTGCAGTGTGGCCATGGGCGCCAGCTCTGCCGGTGTCGCACACGCAATATTAAAGGAAGCCACCGAATCCGCAGATGCGGTGAAGGACAAACTTAATCTTATCAAAGAGGAGCTTAAGGTAGCCATGTTGCTCACCGGTTGTTCCGATATCAGACAGCTTTCCAGAGCTAGATACATTGTTCTAGGCGAAACAAGACAATGGTTGGAGGGACTTGAATGAACGCAAAAGAATATCTAAAAAAGATCTCGGCAGAGCTTGACGCTCCGATGCAGGACTACATCGAGAACGAAGACCCAGTAGACCTGATTGAAGCCACTAGGCAGTATCCATATAACGGCGGGAAAAGAATGAGGCCCGCTATGGCAATTGCTTGTTGCGGGGCCGTGGGAGGAGATAAATCGAAAGCAGTTCCATTGGCGGTGGCCGTGGAGTATATACACAATTTCACATTGGTCCACGACGACCTTATGGACGGTGACGAAACACGCAGAGGGATGCAGACGATCCATGTCAAATACGGTATGCCGACGGCCGTGCTTGCAGGAGATGCCCTATTCGCTAAAGCGTTCCAAATAATTGCTGACCTAGATGTTTCGGACAAAGCTATGCGTGGCGTTCTAAGATACGTCACAAAGGCAGTCTGGGACCTTGCCCGGGGACAACAAATGGATATCAACAACGAAGGCCGTATCGTCACCGAAGAGACCTACATCGAGACTATCAGGTTGAAGACCGCTGTATTGTTCGCGGCCGCAGCAGCAGGCGGTGCCATCGTTGGAGGTGCTGATAAGAAGACCGTTGAAGCTATCAACGAATATGCAGTGGACCTCGGCCTAGGGTTCCAGATGTACGATGATTATCTAGGAATTGCTGGAGACTCCACAAAGACAGGTAAATCCGTTGGGAATGACATCCGTAAAGGTAAATGTACGGTGATGGTGACCCATGCAGTCAAAAACATCGAGGATCTAAAAGAACTCGAGGAGTTCAAAGGTATCCTTGGTAAGGCGGACGCCAGTGAAGATGATATCCACAGGGCCCTTGAGATCCTTAAGGATGCAGGTAGTATCGATTACGCCCTGAGCACCGCTCAGGCAAGGGTCGAAACCGCCATTTCCAAAATACGTTTCCTTCCAGAAAGCGAAGAGAAAGCTTTCATGATAGATCTCGCACGTTATGCGATAGATAGGGACGTTTAAACCTTAAGGGCCGAAAGGCCTTTTTATTTCATTTCAGACTCATCTTTCTTTTTTCTTAGAGGTGGGGTGACCTTTACTTCGTTATCTTCGGCTGGAACAGTCTTTATATAAACGTCCAATTTCGGATATGGAATCTCGATACCGTTCTTTAAGAACTCATTGTAAACCTTCTCACGTATGACACCGTCCGTAGAGAAACTGTTGTTGTAATCGTAAACGTGGATCGATAACCTTATCGTTATACTGGAAGCTTCTAGTGCGGTCATCCTGACGCTAGGCATCGAAACTTCCCCTCCTTTCATTACGTTCGGGTTCTCCATGGCCACTTTTAAGATTATTTCTTTGGCCTTATCGATGTCCGAACCATAAGCCACGCTGAAATATGTGTAAAGATGGAAATACATGTTCTCCGAGGTGTAATTGTATATTGTGGACTTAGCTACGATATCGTTAGGCATTGAGATTATCTGTTCGTTGTTGTTATGGTAAAATGCCGTGTTCATGAATCCCACCTTGTTTACCTTCAATACCGTGACCTCAGACCCCACTTTTACAATATCCCCCTCCCTGAACGGACGAGCCATAAGTAAGGAAAGACCGCTGAAGAATTGATTGAGGGTGTTCTGTGCACCAAGTGAGATCGCAAGTCCGACGATACCTGCACCTGCCAATATGCTCAGAAGGTTCCCGCCAAGCGCAGAGAATATACCTGCGACAGCGAACACTGCGATAGTTATTTTCCCTATCATATATAACAACGGAATGAGGGATTCATCCAACCCTGTCTTTGAAGAGCTTTTTTTACGGAACATGCGGTCCACGAAAATTAGATAGGTCTTCCACGATATGATCGCACCCAACGCGATATAAAGGACCATGGACATGAAATCAGCCATAGATATCAAGTTGTCTGGAGAGCCGTAAACCCTCAAAGTCTGCCCTATCCCAGCCACTATCGCGACCAACAATACGGAAGTTCCGAGTCCGCCCGTGAAATCCCCATTTATTGTATTCTTACGCCTAAAAGACCTTAAAATCAGGGGTATTGCGATGTAAGCAATCAACGCACCAAAACTCAACCATATCACAAATGTGAATAACGCTGCGTATACTGGGTCATTGAAAGATGATCCAAGAGGATAGACTCCCAAGACATTGTTGAAATAACCTTCGCCTCCAATGGATGACAAAACATTCAATCCGATGGCGAATGTTAAATTATATTCAATATTTGTCGGGACGTCTTCAACGTTGAAAGTCAGGTCCAATTGTGCTTGACCGCGAACATTTTGTTTGGCCTCAACAACCATAATTATTTTTTTATCCTCGCCAGCATCTAAAGAGATGA
>CAYJDU010000100.1:0-3331 GCA_964369035.1 uncultured Methanomassiliicoccales archaeon
GTTCATGTAACGGCCTTCTTTGAGCTCTCTGATTTCTTTACTCTCCCACATAGGATTTCCTCTATCAACTCGTCGACCGCCGATCCACTTCATTCCTACATAGGAAAACACAAAATGAAAAAACCATCGGGCGACATTGTATCTATCTACCCCACAGCATATTTACTTAATATACTTTTCAAACGCTTGGTCGTTAGGTCAGGTTTTAATTAATCATACGTATAACAGGACAATGAAAAAAATGGGCTATATGGGGATCCCGCTTTCTAATTCAGAAAATGCAGCTCAGATAATGGCCAAGGAATACGGAATGGACGTGGAATTCATACCGTTAATAACGTCAGAAGGTGTCGTTAAGGCTCTGCTTGAAGGGTCCATAGATCACGGGGTTGTGGCCGTAAGTAACGTCACGGTCGGTCCGGTTATCGAGACCGTCAAAGCATTGACCCTTGGTAATATCAAGAAGGTCGCTGAGATCGGGGTGCCGATACACCACTGTGTATTCATAAAAAAGGAAGGCGCGAAGATCTCAGCCGTCGCTTCACACATCCAAGCATTGGCTCAAACTAAGGTCAACGTAGGTAAATTGTTCCCTCACGCCGATAGGATCGAGGTCGATGATACGGCTCTGGCGGCGGAGATGCTGGCCGATGGACGGCTTTTAGAAGATACGGCGGTGATATGTGGTATGGCTGCAGGGACGCACAATGCTCTTGTGTTGGTCAAAGAGAATGTCGAGGATGACAAAGAGAATATGACATATTTCGCCTTAATCGAGGCGTATTGAATCCGACAATGTTTTCAACTGCGTCATATATAATTATCAGTAAGTATAGGACAATATAAACGGAGGGATAAAATGAAAAAAGAAATCTGGGTCAAGGCAGACGCTCCTGAGTCCAAAGCGGACCGAAAGGAGATCTTGATAAGTGCTATAGAATCCGGCATAACGTCCGCGATAATAAGACCGGAGGACGAGGACCTGGCTTCGCTGGGCAAGATCGAACTTATCAATATCAACGATGACGTACGATTTGTTGACATCAACACCCCGAAAGACCAGGACAGGGCCATGGAGATGGCAGGAAAATGTTCAGTCGTGATATTATCGTCCAACGATTGGACCATTATCCCTTTGGAGAACCTGATCGCGAAGTTCACTGGCACTAAGACCAAGGTGTTCGCATGCGCCTCGGATGTTGAAAGTGCCAGACTTTATCTTAAAACAATGGAGAAAGGGGTGGACGGCATAGTTATATCCGTTTCCGATCCCGACAAGATACGAGAATTCACAGACCTTTTGACGGAATCTTCTGACGTAGATCTATGTGAGGTCCAGGTCACAGGGGTCAGGAACATCGAGATGGGGGACCGTGTGTGCGTGGATACAGTGAGTATAATGGTCCTTGGGGAGGGGATGCTGATAGGTTCTCAGGCCAACTGTCTGTTCTTGGTACAATCAGAAAGCGAAGATAGCGGGTACGTCGCCCCTCGCCCTTTCAGGGTAAACGCAGGTGCTGTACATGCTTACATAATGGTGCCAGAAGGTAAAACTAGGTATCTTGGGGAACTAAAGTCCGGAGAGCCTGTGGCCATGGTCTCCAGGGATGGTAAGACGCGGGTATCTTCTGTTGGAAGATGTAAGATCGAGGTACGGCCCATGATACTTGTGGAAGCCTCGTATGAGAAAAGGAGATTCACAACGATTCTGCAGAACGCTGAGACGGTGAAGATGGTCACCCGAGAGGGGGCAATCTCTGTCACGGATCTAAAACCTGGCGATAAGATACTTGCCAAGGTGGAGGAAGGGGGCAGACACTTCGGGATGAAGATCCAGGGGACGTTCACGGAGATCTGAGATGAGGATCTGTGCTTCGTTGAGCGAACTGTCCGATATGGCAAAAGCTCTCGATGCCGATATGATAGAGATCAGACTAGATATTTTAGGAAAGGTCCCAGACACATTCGGAAAAGATACGATAGTGACGTTCAGGGACGGTTTCGACCCATCGATTCTACCAAAGGGATTCGACGGCATGATAGATGTAGGGGAAGACCCAGTTCCAAAAACCACTTTGAAGACCATATCCTCAATTCACGATTATGAGAAGACTCCGTCGGAAAAAGAGATATTGAGGACGCTGAACGCCATGGATTCCGATATCTCGAAAGGGGCTTACGCGGTAAGTGATTTCAAAGACCTCAAGAATATACTTGAAGCTTCAAAGGCAGTTACAAAGGATCATGTGTTACTCGGGATGGGGTCTATGGGTGCGGTCACCAGGATACGTCAGAAGATCCTAGGGAACATGTTCACATTCGCCTATGTCACCGAGTCAACAGCTCCTGGACAGCTTAGCCTAAGTGAGATGAGGGCATTAGGTGATGAATGCATGATAACCGGCGTCGTAGGAGACCCGTTAGGAAGATCCAAGTCACCGGATATGCATAACGCAGCTTTCAAGAAAAGTGGCATTCCAGGCAGATATCTGGCATTCCCCTCTCGGTCCTTGGATTCCATAGAAGATTGTATCAGAGATTTCGATATCCGTGGTATGAACGTGACTATCCCGTACAAAGAAGAGATAATCCCTCATCTTGATGAACTTGATGCGGATGCAAAGAAAGCAGGTGCGGTGAACACCGTGGTCAATACGGAAGGAAAATTAAAAGGCTATAACACGGACATCGACGGAATAGAACTATCACTTAAAAAAACAAAGTGCCTGATCGAAGGAAAAAAAGCTCTGATAATGGGTTCAGGAGGTGCTGCTAGAGCTTGCATCGTAGCCATTCAGAGAAATGGAGGCGACGTATCCATAACTGGAAGGAATTCCATGGTCGTCTCTCAATTAGCATCCGGGTTCGGACTTGCTCAAGTTCCGGAAGGGTCCTCCCTTAAAGGATTCGATATAGTGGTGAATGCCACTCCTGTGGGCATGTACCAGGAAGGAAAATATCCCGCAAACATAGATTCCCTTTCCCATGGACAGACGGTCCTAGATATGGTCTACGGGGTACAGACCCAGTTCATAGATGTCGCAACAGAGCGGGGTTGTAAAATAGCTACAGGCGAGGATATGCTTGCTATGCAGGGTGCTAAGGCTTTCCAGTTATGGACAGGCGTGGACGGGATGTTCGAGATAATGCGATCTAATCTCTAACTTATAGCATCTGGCACGTTCTATTTTATCGTCGTAACAATTATTCCTTCCTTAAGTAAACTTTAAAAGCGTGCTGAATAATCATACTTTTGGTTACCATGATATTCGGAAAGAATGTAAGGATGGAGAGGATAATGGACAGGGCCACCGGTAACTGTGTTATCGTG
>CAYJDU010000101.1:0-3323 GCA_964369035.1 uncultured Methanomassiliicoccales archaeon
CCTATCTTTAAGGATATCTTCAGTCGTTATCTTCAGCGATAGCGAAAAAGATATGTTGCGTCCCACATGGGACGGAGGAAGGTAAGGAAATGGCCGAAAAAGAGTTCCCGGAAGATGATGTACAGGAGACCAAGTACTCCGGGGGCGTATTTAGCAGATATTCGAGGATAATGAGGATGGCTCGCACTCCCAGTAGGGACGAGTACAAGAAGACGCTAGGAATAACGGCGTTGGGTATCATACTTCTCGGAGCTATCGGATTCGCAATAATGTGGCTGATGACCTATCTTCCGACATATTTCTGAGCAATGGAGCGAGCAATAATGTCAGATCAGTACTCAGGTTCATGCATTTCAGGCATTAACGACGCCAAAGAGGCCCGTGCAGGCGAAACGGTAAATTGGAAGTTCTCAATAACCGGCGGAACAACGTCGGCGAAGCTATCCTTCACCGAGGAGACCGGTCCGGATGCCGAGACGGCACCCCACTGGGTTCTGAGCGTTACCGATTCCACGGGTAATGAGGTTTGGAGTAGTTACGGTGGAAAGACCGAAGCTATCGTCGACATCCCTGGAAGCAAAGATAAGGAATTAGTTCTCAACGCCGAATGCCCGAAAGGTGCTAGGTATGGGGATTTCATCAATTTTACGATCGGAGTAAACTGTGGCGGTATGGAGGACTCGATAGAGTTCAAAGCATCTGCTAGACAGTCTATTATGATACTAAAGACCCAGATGGACCAGGAACGTTCAGCTGCAGACACACTTGCGGCGAAGGCGAACCTTGGCGAAAAAGATATTTACGCCATCCTGTCCCCTGGAGGTCTTAGAGGATATATGTTCGTGGAAGGCATGAACACCGACCGTCTTCGTGAAAAGATCCGCGATATAAGAAAAGCGTACTCGTTCATTCCGGGCGAGACGTCACTAGATGAGATAGATCACTATCTTACTCCGGTTTCTGCTGTTGTAGGAATTTCCGAAGGCGACATAGTCGAGCTCGTGAACGGTCCGTTCAAGGGTGAGAAGGCCAGAGTACAGCATATCGATGAAGGCAAAGAAGAGATAACCGTAGAGTTGGTCGAGGCCATGGTCCCGATCCCAGTTACGGTTAAGGGCGACAGCGTCAGAGTCATAGACAAGGAGAGATGAATAATGGTAGACATAGTTGAGGCATTGGTGGACGGCGGAAAGGCTTCCGCAGGACCACCTCTAGGACCCGCATTGGGACCGAAAGGGGTCAACATCGGCCAGGTCATTGCAGAGATTAACAGGAAAACAAAAGCTTTTGACGGAATGAAAGTTCCCGTCAAGATATTGATCAACGACGACAAGTCCTTCGAGATCAAGGTAGGTACCCCTCCAGTCTCAGCACTGATAAAATCAGAGCTGAACATAAAGAGCGGTGCCGCAAACCCTAGGACCGAGAAGGTCGGGGACCTAAGCCTTGATAAGGCCAAGAAGATCGCTGACATGAAGCACGACGATCTTTTAGGTGCAGACCTTAAGGCCCGCGTATTGGAAATCGCAGGAAGCTGCGTTACAATGGGCGTAAAGATCGACGGAAAGGCCCCCAAGGTGTTCCAAAAGGACGTCAAGGACGGTCTGTACGACGATAAATTCTAAACATTTAAGGGGGTAATACCCCCTATTTAATTTTATTTAACCCGAGGGTGCAGCGGTGCTTGTCCACAAATACATAATGAAAGTTATTTCCAGCATTGTCGCCGCTGTAGCTTCCTTCGTCGCATTGATGGTCATGACCCGTTATGTGGGTGCAGAATATGGGGTGATGATGTGGGGGTTCGCCTTCGTAGCATTGTTCAACGCCGTTGCTGGCCTTGGTTTTGAGACTGCACACATCAAATTCGTTGCTGAAGGGAAGGACCAGGATAATTGTTTCTCCACCTTCACGGTGATCCGTCTGTTGTTGACGGGATTGATGGTGGTATTAACAGCATCCTTCACCATAGTCGGTGTCTTTAACAACAGTATAGGGACGGATTTGGCAGCCGTTATATTCATTTTCATATTCTATTATGCCATATGGGACATACGTTCGATATTGACGGTGACCTTTGACGCCAGATTAGAAAGCGGAAAAAGTTCAATCATAATCATAGTGGAATCCGTCGTACGTTCTGCGATACTTATCGTGTTGGCATTGATGCAGGTCTCTGTTGACATACTGAGTTTAGCTTACGTCATCGGTATGATCATAGCGGCCATCTCCTCTCTCGCACTGTGTAGGAACATCGGCGTCCGTCTGGTTCGTCCCACCATGTTCCGCGAATACTTTACTTACGCCGCACCTCTTGTGATATCGTCCTTAGCACTTATGATCATAGAATCTTTGGACAAAGTAATGATAGGATTCAACGGGGACGCTCTGGAGGTCGGATACTATGCTGCGGCAATGGGCGCGGTGATCGCCGTGGTAGGATTAGGAAATTCTATGAATAACGTTATTCTGCCGCAGTTATCAAATTCTGAGATGACCAGTTCTAAATCCGAAGGTCTAGTATGGATGTCCCAGAAGTATCTGATGATGTTCCTGTTCCCTGTCATGGCTGTGCTCATGGTCTACGGCGAAGTCATAGCATCCGTCCTTTTCGGTTCTAGTTTCTCACGGGCCGGGATTATCCTATCCATACTAGGGGTGATGATGACATTGAAAGTACTTTCAGGATTACTTTCACAGGTATTATACGCTACGAACAATGCAGGACTGTATACCAAAGCATCATTGATTTACTGTGTATTCGTATTCGTATTGTATTTTCTGTTCATCCCTGATACTGGGATATGGACGTGGACCGGTGGTGTTGGAGCGGCACTAGCGGTAAGCGTCGGAAGTCTGTTGTATATAATTCTGCTAAGTTATTATGTGAAACATGCTGCTGGTATCGGACTATATCCTAACTTGTGGAAACATATGGTATCACTGATAGCGACGTTATTCATTCTAGGGGCAATATGGTATCAATTCGATGTTTCCGGACCTTTATGGGTGATAATGGTCTCAACCGTTGGTCTAATCGTTTACTTTGGTGTTCTAGTTATCTTCAAAGAGCTTCGAAGATCCGATATCGAGTTCTTTATGAACGCTATGAGCCCTAAGCAACTAATGGCTAGTTTAGACGAAGAACTACATTGAACGTTAAGAAAACTTAAATATGGGTCCTCGTTTAGTAAGTGTGCTTGTAGGAGGGTACCAACCCGTTATTACTACGAGGAGGAAATGTATTGGCAGAAAAATCAACCGTATTAGCTGTGCAGAAGGCACTCGAGAGTGCAAAGAAGCGCAATTTTGTCGAAACGGTT
>CAYJDU010000102.1:0-3323 GCA_964369035.1 uncultured Methanomassiliicoccales archaeon
GTGGTGGAAACCCGCTGATGGGGGTTCAAATCCCTCTGCTCCCACCTTGCGTATTATAGATGCATATCTGCCCCTAACGGGGCTTAACAACTTTCTCACCCTTTTTTCTTAAATTAATTATAAATTCTATTAGAAATTCATCTCTGTCTTTATTTGTAATGCTCAGAGTTAGAAACCCTAGGTTGATACGATTTAAAAATTAAATAAAATAGTTTCAGTATCAGTTCTTGAAACTGTGTATGGGTGCAGGTATCCTTCCGCCTCTGTTTACGAACTCGGCACAACTGAACTTACTGACGGTCATAATAGGCGCGGATCCAAGTAGGCCCCCGAACTCAGCGTAGTCCCCTAGCTTCTTACCTATAACCGGTATAAGTCTACAAGCGGTGGTTTTCTGGTTAATCATCCCTATGGCCATCTCATCCGCTATTATACCTGAAATGGTCTCGGCGGAAGTATCTCCCGGTATTGCTACCATATCCAATCCGACGGAGCAAACGCAGGTCATAGCTTCTAATTTTTCAATACATAGTGAACCGCATTCTACTGCGCGTACCATAGAACTGTCTTCTGACACGGGGATGAAGGCTCCACTTAACCCGCCCACATAGGACGAGGCCATCACGCCGCCTTTTTTTACCTGGTCGTTCAGGATTGCAAGTGCGGCCGTTGTCCCTGGGGCTCCGGTCCTTTCAATACCCATCTCCTCCAGGATGTCCGCTATAGAATCCCCGATGGCCGGGGTAGGTGCCAGGGACAGATCCACTATCCCTAATGGTACCCCCAGTCTTGCAGATGCTTCTTTAGCGACTAACTGTCCTGCCCTTGTGACCTTGAATGCGGTGCGTTTGATGGTCTCGCAAAGAACTTCGAAGTTCTCCCCTCTTACTTTGGATACTGCGGTCTTGATCACTCCCGGCCCTGAGACGCCGACGTTTATCACAGTCTCTGGTTCAGTGACCCCGTGGAACGCTCCTGCCATGAATGGGTTATCGTCAGGAGGGTTACAGAAGACAACGAACTTCGCACAACCGATGGAGTCCTCGTTTTTCGTGAGCTCGGCGGTCTCCAGTATGATGTCTCCCATCATACGTACTGCGTCCATGTTAATCCCTGCTTTTGTTGATGCTACGGACACTGAACTGCACACTCTCTCTGTAGACGACAAAGCTTTCGGTATTGATCTTATCAACAACCTATCTGCTTCCGTCATTCCCTTCTGGACCAATGCGGAGTAACCCCCTATGAAATTTATGCCGATGTCCTCGGCCGCACTATCTAGGGCCTGAGCTATCTTCACGAAGTCATCTGATGTTTTACATGCACATGCACCTACGATAGATATCGGCGTGACGGAAACCCGCTTGTTAGTTATCGGTATGCCGTATTCAAGACCTATATCATTACCGATGGAAACAAGGTCTCTGGCCTTTTCGGTGATCTTGTTGTAGATTTTGTCGCAGAGTCTCTCTAGATTAGGGTCGCAGCAGCTCATGAGGCTGATGCCCATCGTTATGGTCCTAACGTCGAGGTTCTCTTCTTTGACCATTGAGTTGGTTTCAAAAACCTCTTCAAAATCGACCATAGAATCAGATCCTATGCATCATATTGAAGATTTCTTCATGCTGTGCCTGAACGATACATCCGACGCCTTCTCCGACCCTTTTTAGGTCTTCGGAGAGTTCTCCGAATGTCTTTTTGTACTTGTCCGTATCTACGATCATCATCATGTTGATGTAATCTCCTACGGTGGTCTGTTTTATATCTAGAATGTTGATGTCGTTGTCCGCGAAGTAATTACAAATTGCAGCGATTATACCGACGTGGTCCTTTCCGACCAATGTGACTATGGTTTTACTCATTTTAAGGCCTTCCTTTCATTCATCATTATTGCGTATTCCATGGAATCCACTAATGCTATCAGTGAAGCTTCGATGACGTTCTCAGATACGCCGACAGTGGTCCAACTGTCAATGCCGTCCGTGGACCTTATCAGTACACGGACCGTGGCTGCAGTTGCGGCCTTCTCATCTAACACGCGGACCTTATAGTCCGAAAGACGTATGTTATCTAACACAGGGAAGAACTTGGACAGCGCTTTTCTTAGAGCATTATCCATAGCGTTCACAGGACCGTTCCCGTCTGATGCCGTGTGCTCTATATCCCCGTCCCTGTTCCTCACCTTGATGCTGGCTTCCGATATCAGTCTGTTGTCCTCGATCTCGTCCAGGAACAATCTGAATCCAGCTATTGTAAAGAATGGTTCGAACTCCCCTCTCAATCTTTTTACCAGCAGTTCAAAACTTGCATTGGCCCCCTCGAACTGATATCCTCGGGATTCTAACTCTTTCACAGTCTCTGTGATATGTCCACTGTCGACGCCGTCCGAACTTATACCAAGCTCTTTTAACTTCTCGATTATACTGGCTCTTCCTGAAAGATCTGATATCAATACTCTACGTTTGTTCCCGACAGTTTCGGGGTCTACGTGTTCGTAGGTCCTCGTGTCCTTCATCATAGCAGACACGTGCGTCCCGCCTTTGTGTGCGAACGCCTTCTCTCCCACATAGGGTAACGAAGGGGATGGTGCAACGTTAGCGACTTCTCCGACGAACTTCGAGAGTGCCGTAAGTCTCTTCAGGTCCTTTACGTTGGTCTTCTTATCCATTTTGAGCATAAGGTTGGGGATGATCGAACATAGGTTCGCGTTACCTGTTCTTTCACCTATGCCGTTTATGCAGCCTTGGATCATCGTAGCTCCTGCTTTCACGGCAGCAAGTGAATTCGCCACCGCTAGTTCGGTGTCATTGTGACAATGTATCCCTATCTGTACGTCGAACCTGTTACGCACTGTTTCTACAGCGTCCCTCACATCATCCGGAAGGGCTCCACCGTTAGTTTCACAAAGTACTATCCATTCTGCTCCCCCCTCGACGGCCGCACCAAGTGCATCTAATGCATACTCTGAGTTAGAAGCATAACCGTCAAAGAAGTGTTCTGCATCGAACATTACGCGCATCCCTGAATCCTTCAGGAAAATGACGCTGTCCTTTATCATGGCAAGATTCTCTTCTTTGGTGACGTTCAGGACGTTCGTGACCTGGAAATCCCAGGTCTTTCCGAATATGCAGCTCCACTCCGCACCAGAGTTAACCAGTGCCACCAGGTTCGCATCGTCCTTAGCCTTTATGTCACGTCTACGCGTACTTCCGAAAGCGGTTATCTTTGTGTTTTTCAGATCTAGGTCCTTGGCGGCCGCAAAGAACTCGTCGGTCATCGGATTCGAACCTGGCCATCCGCATTCTACGAAGTCTATGCCGAAT
>CAYJDU010000103.1:0-3292 GCA_964369035.1 uncultured Methanomassiliicoccales archaeon
TTCTCTCCGTCCTTATATTTGCATATTCTGCCCCTGTGGGACCTAGCAATTATTTCCAGCATCAATGCTCAGTGAGAGTCAGCGTGTTAATTAATGTTGGTACGCGCAAGGGAAGAGTTATATCGCAAGTTCAGGATTAACCGGCATGGACTTCTATGACAGGGACGTCGTTTCAATAAGAGACCTAAAGAGAGAAGAGATCGAATATCTCCTAGACTTGTCTGAAACGATGTTACCTTACGCTACAGGTGAGAAGGTCAACAGGGTTTTAGATGGGAGAATTCTAGGTAACCTATTCTTTGAACCGTCGACACGCACAAAATTATCTTTCGAAAGCGCCGCTTACAGGCTCGGGTGCGATGTTATCGATGTATCCGAGATGTCAATGACGTCTATATCCAAAGGAGAGACGTTAGCGGACACCATTAGGATGGTGGATGCGTACTGCGATGTTATCGTCCTAAGACACCCTTATGAGGGTGCGGCCCGCCTTGGCGCCAAATTCTCCATCAATCCTGTGATCAATGCAGGGGACGGAGCCGGTTCCCATCCTACTCAGACATTGTTAGACCTATTTACTATGCGTCAGGCAAAGGGTTCACTGGATGGCCTGAACGTAGTACTTGTAGGGGATCTGAAATATGGACGTACGGTACATTCATTGGCAGAGGCGTTGACCATGTTCGGTGCAAAGTTGACACTAGTCGCCCCAGACACGCTACAGATGCCGGATGAAATAATCAGCCACATCAAAGAAAAGGGCTGTAGGCCTGTCAAGACCGCAGTTCTTGAGGATGTCATAGACAAAGCTGACGTCCTTTATGTAACGAGAATCCAAAAGGAAAGATTCCCTGACCCTACAGAATACAAAAGGGTGGCTGGAATGTACCGCATCAACAATGCGATGTTACGGGAGGCTAGAAGCGACATGGCCGTCATGCACCCACTTCCCAGGATCGATGAGATAGCACCCGAAGTGGATACGACGGAACACGCAAAATATTTCCAACAGGCATTCAATGGCGTGCCTGTGAGAATGGCATTGTTATGTGCGATATTAGGAGGAGACATCTGATGGACCCTAAGCCTAAAGAGATCAAGCTCGCACCTATAAGGAACGGCACGGTCATCGACCACATAGCCACCGGAGAGGCGTTGAGCGTTCTGAAGATACTTGGTGTCAACGAGTACTTAGATTCAACGATAAGTGTCGGAATACACGTATCATCGAACAAGGCCGCTGTATGGAAGGACATCATAAAAATAGAAGACTGCGAGCTGGACCAGAAGACCGTTGACAAAATAGCTTTGATCGCACCTGACGCCACAATATCGATAATAAGGGATTATTATGTGGCAGAAAAGTTCAAGGTCACCCTTGAGGACCGTGTTGTCGGACTTGCCAAGTGTTGCAACCCTAACTGTATCACGAATAAGAACGAACCTATCGAGACCGAGTTCTTCGTTGTAAGCAGACGCCCGACCAAACTTAGGTGTTTTTACTGCGATAGGGAACTTTGTAACGTTTCGGATAGTTTACTATGAGAATATTCATCATAACCGGAATGCCTGGATCAGGTAAAGAAGAACTTCTGACCGTAGCCCGTAGTATGGGCATTCCCTTCCTAAGGATGGGGGACATCGTACGCGAACATTTCTCCAAATTCCATTCTAATGAAGGACTCACCATCGGCGAGTACGCAGATAAGATCCGAAAGAAGAAGGGAAAGGACGTCTGGGCGAAAGAGGCCGTTGGGAATATGTCTGGTGAGATCTTCCTTGTGGACGGCTGTAGAAGTATGGAAGAAGTTGATTCCTTCCGTACATTGAGCGAGGACGTTGAGATCATTGCCATACACTCCAGTCCAGAGACACGATATGGACGTCTAGTCAATCGTGGGAGAGAAGATGCACCTCGAGAGTGGGTGGAGTTCGCTGACAGGGACACCAGGGAGATATCATGGGGGCAGGCCGAGGTCATCGCCCTTGCAGACATCATGTTGATCAACGAATCTACCTTAGAGGACTTCCACGACATCGTATACGAAGCCATGAAGGAACTTATGCCATGAAGTTCACGATAGCCCGTCTATGTGGAGGGGCAGCACTTATGGCCGTTCCTCAAGAAGGGATCGATATCGACATGGATAAAGCCTCTATCATCATTGAGAATGAGGGGCACGACATTAAGCAGAAGGACGAGATGATGGTCGTCTTCATGTTTAACGACATGGAGACCACGTTGTACTCACAGGGAAAGGTGATGTTCTTTCCGCTTACGGATAAATCACAGTGTATCGAGTACGCCACGAATGTGCTAAAAATTGTAATGTGATTGAATTTTTGGCATATAGTTATTAAATGTCGTTCTGTTCACATACGACATGGACCCTGTAATTCAGGTCATACTGGCAGTGGTAATCTCACTTCTGCTGTCGGCCATAGCCTGGAAGACGGGTATGTTGACGACTGATGGAGCTGTTGTCGCTGGAGCAGTACTTCTAACCATAGGGACACTGGGAAGTCTGGATTGGCTTCTTATGCTTGTTGTCTTCGCAGCCTTAGGGTTCGCAGTGACGAAAATATCCTTTAGTAAAAAAAAGGAAGATGGATTGCAGGAAGGAACACACGGGGAGCGTAATTGGAAGAACATAATAGGGGTATCTTTGGCGCCTGCGATAGTTGCTATCGCCAACTGCGTATTCCCTGGATATGATGGCATCATGACCGTGGCGTATCTTAGTTCTATAGCTGTGGCTGCCTCAGATACTGTGGCCAGCGAGATCGGCGTCAAGGATTCCCGTGTATGGCTCATAACTACGTTCAAAAAGGTAGATGCTGGAACCAACGGAGGCATTTCGATCTTAGGGTTGGCCGTATCGTTTGTAGCTTCGGCTGCAGTAGCAGTGATAGGATGGTTGGTTCTATTCCACGATATCAGTTGGCTGTTATTGATACCCATGGCCGTTGGAATGGCAGGTAATCTGCTTGACAGCTTATTAGGTGCAACAATCGAGGATCGTTATATCTCAAAATTTACGAATAATTTTGCCACTGGATTGTTAGGCGCAGTGTTTGCTGCCTTGATTTACATCCAATTCTGATAAGATTTGTTTAATTGACAGAAAGATATTTATATCATTGGGATATCATATGAATTAGTTGACGGCCATAGCGGCGGGGCAACACCCGGTCCCATTTCGAACCCGGAAGTAAAGCCCGCCCGCGTACATGACTGTACTGTATTGCGCAAGCGTACGGGAACTCTTGAACGTTGTCAACTACTTTCTTT
>CAYJDU010000104.1:0-3279 GCA_964369035.1 uncultured Methanomassiliicoccales archaeon
GAATGTGCTGCCATCACACCTGCGGACTCGTTCTGGTCCATCAAGTGCGAGTTGTACATCTCCGTCGCCCTGGCTAAAAGTCTGTCACAGGTCTTATCGTCGAACTTGTTCCCGGTTATACGGGAGGCTATGTCAGATATGACCTTGGTGGGTAATCTGTACCCTTTGGACTTTGCCATCTCCATAAGTCTGATTTGCTCTGGAGTGCGTACGCGCTCGTGAGTAATCTCTTTGGCTATGAACCTAGGAGCGACCTCCTCGATCTTCTTCTTTACTTTAGTTGCAGACCTACGTGAGGGGCGCTTCGAAAGGTTCGAGATTATCGATTCGGCTTCCTCCGAGGATATCCCTAGGTCCTCGATGTCGTCCTGGGATATCTCCTGGATCTCTCCAAGGGTCTTGTATTTGGTAAGGAGAAGGGCTACGGCCTCTTCGCTTACCCCGCGCCTGATCAGTGCATCAACTGTATCTTTTCTAGCCATTATCACTCACCTCCGCCGTAATCGGAATCGCTACCATCGTCGAACTCTTCCTCTTCATCCTCGGTGAATTCCATTTCATCCTTCTCTTTGGCGCCGTAGTCCTCACCGATGTCTCTGTCATCGAGACGGATCATCTCTTCCGCCACGTCGTCGCCGAGAACCTCGGCGAAAAGATCGTCCAGGTCTATGGCTTTTCCACGGACGGATCTGGTGGGGTCCACCCCATCCTCTCCGTACTTGAACTGGATGACGGTACCGACGGTGTTCCTTACTGTTCCATCAGAAGTGAGTTTAAGGTCTTCAAGTGCAGAAACGAGACGCCTCTGCATGTATCCTGACCTTGACGTACGTACCGCGGTATCCACCAATCCTTCACGACCACCCATTGAGTGGAAGAAGAACTCTGTAGGGGCCAGACCGGACTTGTACGAGTTAGAGCAGAAACCTCTTGCGTAGGCTCCCATGTCACCTTTATGGAAGTGTGATAACGTCCTGTTCCAGTAACCGCGAACAAGCCTCTCTCCACGAACCGACTGTTGTCCGACACAACCTGCCATCTGCGACAGGTTCAGCATAGAACCACGAGCTCCGGCCTTGGCCATGATAACCGCCGGATTGTCCATACCAAGATGTTTTCCTGCAACGGTACCGGCCTCGTCACGGGCCTCACCTAGTTTCTTCATCACTTTTACTTCAAGGGTCTCTCTCAAAGAACGTCCAGGCATCTGTTCCAACGTACCTTCTTGGAAGGACTCCACAAGCCTGGAGACCTCGTTGATACATTCCTGACTGTAACTGTTGATCTGTAGTACAGCTTCTTCAGGGATATCCTCGTCCCCGATACCTGTGCTGAAACCGTGGTTCATAAGTGCTCCCAGTGCTAGCCTGGTAACGTTGTCTACGAACTTTGAGGCCTCATCCGACCCGTAATCACGGGCTACACGGTCGACGATCTTTCCTTTGCTGTTACCTATACCCCTTACGTCTATGGTACCGTAAAGAAGTTGAGAGTCGCGTATCTTAACGTAAGCATCGAACTCGCATCCTTCTTTCTTGCACGGTTTACAGTTCTGGCAGATGTTCGCCTTGAATGTTGTACGGAATCCTTTCGGAAGTACCGAGGAGAACAACTGTCTACCTGTCCAATAGTGCTCGCCGTCCTTATCGATCATAGGTTCTGGCATCTCTATGCCAGGTAACTTGAACATGATGTTGGTTGCTTCCGCCCTATTGAAACGGGGGTTGTTATGAGTAAGGAAATAAGCTCCGGTGATGTGGTCGTGGATAGCTCCGATTATCGGGCCTCCATACCTGGGCGAGAGTATGTTCTCTTGCACCTGCATAAGTATACGGGCTTCTGCACGGGCTTCTTCAGACTGAAGGACGTGAAGGTTCATCTCATCCCCGTCGAAATCCGCGTTATAAGGAGGACATACACAGAGATTGAACCTGAACGTACGTCCATCCATGATCCTGACGCGATGCGCCATCATGGACATCCTGTGCAGCGAAGGCTGTCTGTTGAACAGGACGATATCACCGTTTATGAGCTGTCTCTCAACGATATAATCGACCTCTAAACCTTCTGCAACATCCTCTGCGTTACGTTCTGTGACACGTATCCTTCTTCCGTCGGATCTTATCACGTAGTTGGCGCCGGGTACATATCCTCTCGCGTCTTCGGCAGGGGATGTCCCACTGGCCACCAAGGCTTTCAATGTTTCAAGGTTGTTCTCGTTCACGTATACCGGGATGGTCAGCTCCCTTGCCGCCACTTCAGGTATACCGACCTCATTGATCGAGAGCATCGGGTCTGGTGATATGACCGTACGAGCGGAGAAGTTCACACGCTTACCAGAAAGGTTGGATCTGAAACGTCCCTCTTTTCCTTTCAGTCTCTGTGAAAGGGTCTTAAGGGGACGACCGGACCTGTGCCTCGCTGGCGGTATCCCAGATGTCTGGTTGTCAAAGTATGTGGTTATATGATACTGTAGCAGTTCCCAAAGATCCTCGACTATCAACTGAGGAGCACCTGCGTCACGGTTCTCCCTCAGCCTCTGGTTGATCCTTAGGATATCCACCAGTTTGTGAGTGAGATCGTCCTCCGACCTATCTCCCGAATCCAATGTTATTGACGGCCTTACGGTGACCGGCGGGACCGCCAGTGCCGTTAGGACCATCCACTCGGGTCTACATGTGGAGGGGTCGAACCCTAGCGTGGCTAGGTCCGCGTCCGTGATGCGCTCTAACCTTTCGCGGACTTCTTTAGGAGTAAGCTTGTGGTTATCGTCCACCTCGCGGAACGTGGTAGGTTTGTCTAACTTTATCTTAATCTGTTCCGCACTACAGTATGGACAGAGACCTTTGGTGGATGCACCTTTGGCAGTTGTCTTAGCCAGGTTCTTGACGTCCATGGTGTCCCCACCTAGTTCTTCCATACGCTCGATGTCGGTCATGGCCGAAGATATCTGTTCCGGAGTCAGCATAAGCCTTCCGCATGAGCGGCAGGTACTGTCCAGAAGCATCTTGATATCCTTGATGAACCCGACATGGATTACTGGTAGAGCCATATCTATGTGCCCGAAGTGCCCTGGGCACTCGTCGACCTTGTTACCGCAGGTCTTACAACGTAGTCCGGGTTCTATAACACCCATACGTGGGTCCATAAGACCCATGTCGATAGGATAACCTTCATCGTCGTAAGTATCGGCGGTGATAACCTTGGTGGCGGACATCTTCCTGATCTCCTCAGGGGAGACACAGGAGAATTTGATCGAGCCGATCCTCTTCGTGATAC
>CAYJDU010000105.1:0-3267 GCA_964369035.1 uncultured Methanomassiliicoccales archaeon
AGCTTAAAGTGAGGGACCTTATGACGACACAGGTCGTCACACTTAAACCAGATGACAATATTAGACAGGCTACGATACGTTTCGCGGTGGACAACACTTCTGGTGCTCCGGTAGTGGATAACAAGCGTCATCTTGTGGGTATAATCACCGAGGACGACATTCTACAGTTGATCGTGAAACGTCAGGCAAAAATGGGGGCGGAAGGCGGTAAGATGCTTTCCTATACGTTGGATTCCGACATGGAGAACACTTTTCTCCAAGAGGCGGCCGACGACGTATCCAATACAAAAGTGGAAGAGATCATGACGCGGACCGTTCTAACTACGACACCGGACGCCACAATCGTTGATCTTTTGAAGGCAATGTTAGAACGTAAGGTGAAACGCGTACCCGTCCTGGAGAAAGGCGTCCTCGTAGGGATTATCGCTAGAAGCGATATTGTTTTCCATATCTACAGAAGAAAGGTCTGAGGGACAAAAGGGAAAAGAATGTTCGAAGCACATATTCTGGCCAGTGGTAGTGACGGTAACTGCACCGTTATCGAATCCGATGGGGAGGCGATAATGATCGATGCAGGCATCAGTTGCCGCAGGATACTTGCTCTTATGGACCGGGAAGGACTGGACCTCAAGTGTGTGAAAGCCATACTTCTGACCCATGAACATTCTGACCACGTGATGGGCGCAGGACCTACGGCAAGAAAACTTAACGTTCCTGTCTATTGTAACAGACCGACCTTTGATGCATGTAAATTAGGGCAGATTGACTATCGTCCGATATCTACCGGTATACCTTTCGAACTTTTCGGGATGAATATTCTTTCTTTACCTACTTCACACAACGCCGCTGAACCCAATGCGTTCCTTACAGAGGTGGATGAGAAGAGGATACTTGTGGCGACGGACACAGGTATACTTACGAATCAAGTGGAACATGCCTTATCTATCTCCGATTTAGCGATTATCGAATCTAATTACGATGCCCGTATGCTTACAAATGGTCCGTATCCTTTCCATTTAAAGAAACTGATCGGAAGCGATATAGGGCATCTTTCCAACGTAGCTTGTGCTAATGCGATAAAACGTACGGAACGTAAAGGACGTAAGATATTCTTAGCTCATTTAAGCAAGACCAACAACACTCCGGATATGGCCCGTGAGACGGTGGCCGAGATAATCGGGGAGAAACGTTTCAATATCGATTGTCTAGAATTCCCTGGGGACACCCGTACCCTCAAGGTGAAGGCTTAATAAGAACGGCTTTGTCCCTTAGTATCAAAGCATTGGCCATGCTTTTCGGCATGGTTATGAGCTCTTCTTTCTTCAGGTCATAATCTCGATCAGGACCTGCGAACACAGGAAGGTCTTCCAGTATCCGTATGAGGATACATTCATCCTCATCGGAATTATCCTCCTCGCTCTTCGTATCAGTCCTAGGTGACGATATAACGTCGGCCACCGATCTCTCGAATTCTATATCCTCGATGACCGGCTCCATCTCCGGCATCTCTTCTGTCTCAAGAGCGGATACCATCTGTGACTCGTATTCGTAGTCAGGCACATCATCGATGATAGGCATGTCCTTCAGTGATACGGGTTCTGATACCACAGAGGCCTTAGGTTTGGCTCTAGGCACATCTTCGATCGGTGGAATCTTGTACCTCACCTGACCTGTGGCCCGGTCCGTTGAGGACATATGCCCTCTTGCCGCGTCCAATACGGATTCATGAAATTTCTTTTCTTCGATTGTCAGTATATCTGTGGAACTCTGTGCCCCGTTGGCGGTCCTTAATGCCATGGAACTTATCTTTTGCATACGAAGGGCTACAACGTCTCGGACCAAACGATTGGCTTTCTTCCTACGTTGGTTGGCACCTTCGCACATGATGGAATCCGGATCCTGAGTAAGTAATCTGTCGTATTCTGATTTAAGGGTAAGTAAAAGTGAGGAAAGTGCAGGATATAGGTCGTTCCTGACGTTCGAGAGAAGACTTTTAGTTCTTTCTTCTCTGTAGACCTCGGTGAGATCTTCGAACTTCATGGGTTTCGTCGGTCCTGCCTGCATCGTTATGACTATATGATGTACCTATTTTATTCTAATCGTTCCTTCGATACATAGGAAAAATGGATAACGTTCAACATTTATCTCCTTCTATGGAGCTTTCAGACGTCACACGTAAAACCTCTGAGGGCCTTGAAATAAATGTCTACGTATCCCCTAGGTCATCCATGTCGGGACTGGACGGTTTTGATGAATGGAGAGAACGTCTTATCGTCAGGGTAAAGTCCCCCCCATTGGATGGAAAGGCGAACAAGGAGGTCGAGGTCCTGATAAAGAGGATCACTGGGATGAAGGCAACGGTCACAAGTGGCATGACCGACCGAAGGAAGACCATCCGTATCCAAGGGGATGCCGATACCATCCTAAAAAAACTGGAGGCCGAGCTGTGAGCAGTGATTCCGATAGATATGAGATGATAACTGAAATCATTGAGGAACTGGATGAGATGTCACAGGACCGAGTCATACTGGTGGAAGGCCGTATGGACGTCATCGCACTAGAAAATCTTGGTATAAGAGGAGATATGTTCACGGTCCAATCATCCGGAGGCCCCATAAAGGCTGCGGAGTACGTTTATAAGAAGAAGAAAAAAGCTGTGATATTGACGGATTGGGACAGGAAGGGGGATATCATCGCTTCCGACCTAGAGATACAACTTTCTGCTTTAGATGTACAGTACGATATAGACATCAGGAATCGTCTTATCGGATTGTGTAGGATAGATATCAAAGACGTTCAATCTCTGGATGAGTTAGTGGACCGTTTATCTATCTCCTGACCAATCATAATATATCCAGTAAATCATCATTAAGTGGTAAGGATGGCAGGTCGCTTCATTGTTTTCGAAGGTATCGACGGTGCGGGCAAAAGCACCCTGATAGACGGGATTTCAGATTTTTTAAGATCTCGTGACATCAATGTGATTAGAACTGCGGAGCCTACCGATGGACCTATTGGTAAAATCATCCGTTCCGGAACAGTAAAAAAAATATCCCAGGACGCCGAGGCGCTACTGTTCACAGCGGATCGTGCCTGTCACACTCAAGAGGTCATCGAATGGGTGTCTTCAGGGAAGACCGTCCTATGCGACAGATATTACGCATCTACGATAGCATATCAGGCCGCAGATCTTAACGGCACTGGATCTGACAAGGAATGGTTGAAAGAGATCAATCGTCCGATCATCATAGAACCGGATATCACGAT
>CAYJDU010000106.1:0-3265 GCA_964369035.1 uncultured Methanomassiliicoccales archaeon
TACCGTACATCATGAACGGTATGCGTATAGGTATGGGAGTAGGTTGGATGTGTATCGTCGCTTCCGAGCTCTATGCATCATTTGGAGGCGGTGTGGGATATCTTATCAGTATACAGGCTCAGATGGGCTATTGGTCTAACGTTTACGCTGGAATAATAGTAATTGCAATACTCGGCATTCTTACTACAAGTCTTACTGACTATGCTCACAAAGCCATCACAAAAAGGGTGGGGATTGAATGAGTGACAGTATAATCATAAGTAACCTCAGAAAGGTATTCAAGACCGACGATAAAGAAACTGTGGCTTTAGAGAATTTCTCGTTAGAAATAAAGAAAGGCGAACTGATATCTATCGTAGGGCCTTCCGGTTGCGGAAAAACTACTCTATTAAGGATGATAGCAGGACTTCTTGATCCGACGTCTGGTGAAGTTCTTATCGCTGGAAAGAAGTGCGAAGGTCCTGGACCAAACAGAGGAATGGTCTTCCAGGAATTTGCTTTATTTCCATGGCGTTCGGTTAGAAAGAACGTAGAATTTGGACTGGAGATGGCAGGTTTTTGTAAAGAAGAACGTAGGAAGGAAGCGGAACGGTATATTCAGTTTATAGGCCTTGAAGGTTTCGAGGATCATAGAGTCCACGAGCTTTCAGGAGGAATGAAACAACGTGTCGGTCTAGCTTGTGCTTTGGTGACGAAGTTCTTTCAAGATTTTTCTTTATCTCCATGGGATTCGGTTAAAAAGAACGTAGAATTTGGACTGGAGATGGCAGGATTTTGTAAAGCAGAACGTAGAAAGAAGGCGGAGCGTTATATCCAGGCTGTAGGACTCGAAGGTTTCGAGGATCATAGAGTCCACGAACTTTCAGGGGGAATGAAGCAACGCGTCGGCCTAGCTCGTGCGTTGGTAACTAAGCCTGACGTAATGTTGATGGACGAACCTTTCGGTTCTCTAGACGCTCAGACAAGGAACATAATGCAGGGCGAACTACTGAAGATCGCTGAGAGGACAGACACCACGATCATATTCGTTACACACTCGGTGGACGAAGCAGTATACTTATCTGACAGGGTCGTGGTCCTCACGAAACGCCCAGCTAGTATCAAGGAGATCGTAAATATAGATCTCCCACGCCCAAGGGACCGTGCTTCTCCTGATTTCATCAAACTGCGCAGGCACATCCTAACAGAGTTAGAAAGTGAGAATGTTAAAATCACGTCCCACTCAGAATTATTGGGCGAGAAGAAATAAACGCGGCGTCCTGCCGCATCCTTATTTTTATCTTTTTTCCGATCGATGTAGTATACATTATAATTTTAAGGAAGCCTCGGCACTCCTTCCGACTTAGAATCGTCGGGACGCCATCGTATAGATAACGTGAGCAGTACGTTCCCTTATGTACTCATAGAGGAAGGATTAGAGGTTCTCGGGGCCTATTGAATACAGTCTTAGAATATCTTCTATCTGATATAAGGGTAAGTTTTTTGTAAGTCAGTATTAAGGAGTATGTGATTTCTCATGTTTGACATAAGGGAATATTGGACCTGAGGATTGAATAAAATAGGATTCCTTTGACGTTCGATAATTCCAAGGACGTCCTGTTTTACAAGTTATATCCTTTGATTTGGATTTTAAGTAAAAATAAAGATGGGCGGGAAGTCCCGCCAAAATGGTTTATTCAAGGAAGTCTGAGACTGTCGAACAACATCACTTTCTCTGGACAGGCGTACTGACACCTGTAGCAAGCGGTACCTAGACAGTTTTTGGTCTTAACGGTGATGACCTTATCCTTACTCACCGTAAGGGCGTCTTCTGGACATTCCCGTTCGCAGGTCCCGCAACCAGTACAGCCCTCCATCGTGCCGACCAGGTCCGTTCCAAGCTCATGAAGGATGAACAGGCCTTTTTCTCCTAGGTCGGCGATATCACGCTCCGAGATCCTTGTAATCTTCGGGGTCCCTTTGGGTTTAGGTATCCTCTGAAGTCCTGATGCTTCAAGATTATCATTGTACCTAGACATGCTCATGCCTTCTTCGCTGTATGCAAGTTCTTGGATGTAAATCTCTTGGAAAATAGGATCCTCTGCGAACATTACGTGGTTAGCACGGATGCTGTTCGCGATCACCTGTAGTTCATCTAGGAGTTCAGGCTTCATAAGGAGGTCGGTGGCCAACGCGAGGGACGTGTTCCCGTACTGATAGATATTATCGCATGTAGGAGGTAACATCCCTATCTCCCTGCCTTTCACTGCATCTACGTATGTACCGGAGGCTCCCGTCATATACATCGTCTTAAGATCTTCCAATTTTATGCCAGCGTGTTGCACGAGGGTATAATGTCCGGCTCTCATCGCGCCTACAGCTTTCATAGCCTCGATGATGTCCTCGCTTGTTAGATATATCCCGTCCTGCAGATGCATCTTGCCGTCCGAGGTTTGTAACTTTCCCTTTCTCATAAGTTTACTCTCGGAGGCCACGGCCACTGCGGCAACCACACCGGTTCCAGTTATGCCCTTGGCCTTTCCATGCATAGGACCCTCCTCCACAAGTGTCTCTAGTGCAAAATCGAATTTATCTCCGTTCTGCGGCATTAGTTCTTCGTCAAGGACCTTACATATCCATTGGAAATCATATTCCAGGTCGCTTATGGCCCCTGGTGCGGCCAACATACCCTTCTCTATCGATTGCCCTTCCATGGCTGGGCCGGCAGCGGCAGAACCTGTATATATCTCGTCCCCGACCTTAAGGGCCATTTCAGCGTTGGTCCCGTAATCCGTGACCATGCAGTTCTCTTTTTCATTTAGGAACCCGCTCTTATACATCATAGCGAGTGCATCCGCACCTATCTCGTGTCTTATTGCGGGTGGAATGTAAAGTTCGGTCTTGTCAGGAACATCAAAACCACAGTCGACGGCTTTGAATACACCAGCATCCCTCTTCTGTTCTTTGATTCCTCTGACTCTTCTGGCGTTCTCTCCTGCGAAGGCGAGGTCGTCTATGGGTATGTTCTGTGCTATGGAAAGTTGTATCGGATTTCCGCAAAGGCTCATCCTGACAACGTCTTTAAGGTCTATCCCTAGGGTTTTTATCAACTTGTTCGCAGTATCTATGATTATATTATGGGCCACGTCAAGTCCGACCCTTATGCTGAACGTCAAGTGATCCATTATGTTCGCACCAGGTAATGGGTGACATTCTGTAATCGAGGTCGATATTATCTTATTTGTTTTAAGATCGACCGCATGTGCTCGGAACCCGCTGGTTCCTA
>CAYJDU010000107.1:0-3250 GCA_964369035.1 uncultured Methanomassiliicoccales archaeon
TATCAGGATCTTTCACTAGCATTTCTGTCATTTATAGCTCCGAGTATCTTCTCGATTACCTCATCCGGCGTCATGTCATCAGTATTGATTATCAAATCATATACGCTAAGATCGTTGATATCAATGCCGTAATGCTTCATATACCGCTTGGCCTCGGACTCTTCGCGTTCAAGGGTTTTTGTACATGCCTGTTCAAACTCTTCGCCCTCACGTGCACTTATACGTTTCATCCTAACTTCAGGACTAGCGTAAATGTATATTCTGAAAGCATCGATGTCCTTCCTTTTAGTTAGATATGCTGAAAGTCGGGATTCTAAAATTATCTCATCATTGTCTCTTGCTACCTGAAGAATGACGGAATCGATCTCACGGTCTATGGATGAATCATTTTCAGCCATAGCACCGAGTTCCGCAACGGAAACTCCTTTTTTTACTGCTAGTTCTCTAAAGGCTTGACCAAATATTGCCGGGCGACATCCTAAGATTTTAGAAAGGTTTGAACAAGCAGTAGTCTTCCCTGAACCAGGAGGACCGCTTATAGTTACCCTCATTTATACCGCAGCCGAGGATTCTTCTTCTAGTTCTGCGAGACGTTTGTTGAGAAGTATGTGTCTAACGACCTTGTTCACCAACTGTCCTATAGGTATGCTAATCAAAGTGTATATCAAGATCCAAGATGGCAGAACGAATGATGACAACAAGTTAACACCCTCGGACCATGGAACGTTGATCAATGTATTGACCACGTGGTTGTTCAAGAAATAGAACACCCATGCATAAATCGGTATGACGATAAGCATTGTTACAGGCATGACCTTCATCTGATCTTTGCTGGCACTCATGGAAGCAGCCATAATCTTAGGCTGTTGTTCCGTGAGTTTTTTGGTCTTATAAAGATTGTTCTCCAGTCTGGCTGTACGCATCTCCTGGTTGAACTCTTTCTGAATGTGCTGGTTCTTCGCCATCTTTATAGGATCGCTCATGACCGATCTGACGATACTGCTCAAAGATGTCATAATCAATCCTGCGAGTATCAACGTCGAAACGGGATATTTTCCATCGAACCCAATGTATTGGAACACGATGTGAAGATAGGATCCAACCTCTTCCCTGAAATACATAATGCCGAACATTATTCCCATTGCGAATAACATTCCCAACATCGTATTCTTGGGCATTTGAGGACTGTTGTCCGCTGCACTGTTCATCTGGCTCTTCATAGCACTCGGACTTCCTGGATTAGCCATCTTCACTCACTCCCGAAGAATCCTCTCATAAGGGGATTCATTTCCATCATCTGCTCACGTCCCATGGACTCGTAGAATTTAATCAATATTCCTACGGTCAGTAGAACACCAGTACCTCCGGCATTACCAGTAGTACCTAACATATCTGCAAACGCGGCCAAAGCTCCGACCAACGCACCAGAAATTATTGTAATTGTTGGAATATAACGATCCAACACACGTTTCATCACTCTTGGATCCTTACGGAAACCTGGGATCTGCATACCACTTTTTTGGATCTGTTTAGCTACCGCTTCAGACCCTAAATTGGTTGTCTGTACCCAGAATTTAGCGAAGAATATCGAACCTATCACCATTATTGACATATATATCGCCATATGGGATATGTTCGCAATAGCCCCGTGGCCATTCCCGTACGTTATTGGATCCAATATAGGCATAAGCCATGACGACAGTCCTGTTGGCGCAGATAGATACCAGGCGAGACCTCCGGCCGCAGATGTTGATCCGGGCTCAAAGTATCCGAGAGAACTGTTCGCCCCTAGACCTGGGATTCCACTAAGGAAATCGTTCGTAAAGAACAACAACGCGAACATACTGACGTTAGCAAGTAACGCGGACATCAATATGACCGGGATGTTGCTTGCGTACAACAATTTGATCGGATAACGTCCTCTGGCCCCTCTGGCACTTCCGTGGGAGAGTGGCAGCTCTATTCTTGTGGACTCTAAATAAGCCACGACAAAGAATATCAGTATCGTACATAACAGCGCCACTAACGAATTGGGTTCCCCCAAAAATATCGTCTCGTATCCCCAACTGGACATTTCGCCGGAGTTGGTATTCGTTAGTATGTATATTGCCTTCGAGATCGTTCCCGCGGGCGGATTGCTCATGCTAATTGGCGAATCCCCTGTTATTGGGTTCCAATTCAGAGTACCTGTGAATATTGCTTCAGATACACCTGCAGCAATGAACAGTGAAATACCGCTACCTATACCCCATTTGGATATCAGTTCATCCATAAGGAACACAATATAGGAACCTGCGACCAGCTGAGCTATTATTATTAGCTTAGCGCCACCGTCGCCTGCTTTACCTATCAATCCTGAGGACGGTACGAGATATCCGAAGACCTGAGGTGCCGCCTCAAAGATTATCATTACGATGACTAGCAGCTTCAGTGTGGACTGATAGCATGCCTTGTCCTCGCGTTTCGTCAGATCGAGCTTTATTATCTTCGCTCCGACGAATAATTGCATTATGATGGAAGCTGTGACTATCGGACCGATACCTAACTGAAGTATCGTTCCGGATGCACCGGCCATGATCGTCCTGTACTGGGCGAACATGTCCATGGTCTGACCTTGGTCCAACCCGTAAATGTACACGTTTGTCATTACGAAGTACAACACCAGGACGATGACGACCCACATCATCTTCGTCCTGAAGTGTACATGCCCTTCTGGGCGTTGGACTGAAGGAAGCCTATCTGAGATAGGCTTTAATTTATACAGCAGACTAGGCCTTTCTTCCATCGATTATTCCTCTCAGACGTCACTCAGCAATACTACCGCCAGAAGCTTCTATCTTCAGACGGGCTTTCTCCGAGCTATGAGCAACCGTAACCTTAACGGGTACATCAATGTTCCCGCTTCCGAGGAGTTTGGTTATGCCCGCCTCAGTGAGGTTCACGCAATAAGCGTCACCCTCTTTTTTGGCGAAACCTTTACTAACAAACTCTTCAAGGCCCTCTTGTAGCTCGGACACGTTTATGGTTATATTGGCCTTAACCTGGCACTGCGGCCTCTTAAAGCCGTGTCTACCGAAGTGATTGGGGAAAAATTTGATCATACGCATTTTTCCCGTTTTGGCTAATCCCGCCATTCCGCGGCCACCGATCAGTCCTGCTCCACGGCCAGCTTTAGCTCCACGGCCGTGAGTTCTAGATCCTCTCATCTTTTTGGTTCTGCTTGGCATTTTTACCCCTCACAGCATCCTTT
>CAYJDU010000108.1:0-3239 GCA_964369035.1 uncultured Methanomassiliicoccales archaeon
TGATCTACCTGCCCGCAAGTCCATGGATTAATTGTTTCTATTAAAGGTTTCCTAATGGGTCCGCTAAAAAACCCTTTAAAAATCCTCTTTAAGGGTAGACTGATACCTGTGTATCTCGCCAGGGATCATCGTAGGGTACTTTCCGGAAACGCATGCGGCACATACCTCGCTCTCAGGCATGTCCAAAGCTTCTATCAATCCTTTGATGCTTATGTATGCCAGACTATCGGCGCCGATGACCTGTCTTATCTGTTCGACCGTGTGGTCCGCTCCGATAATCTGATCTCGGGTCTTCATGTCGACACCATAGTAGCACGGAGCGATGACCGGAGGACATCCTATGCGCACGTGGACCTCTTTGGCACCTGCGCCCCTAAGCATGCTGATCAGCTTCTTCAGCGTCGTACCACGTACGATGCTGTCATCTACGATCAGTATGCGCTTTCCGTTCACAGTGCTCTTGATCGGGTTCATCTTTGTGGATACGGCAGCTTCCCTTAGTCTCTGGTCCGGTAGAATAAAAGTACGTTCAGCGAAACGGTTCTTCATGAACCCTTCTTCGTAAGGAATTTTAGATTTGACGGAAAAACCTATGGCGTGAGCACGACCTGAGTCAGGTATCGGCATGATAAGGTCCACATCGGCAGTACATTCTCTTGCCAGGATCTCTCCAATCCTTCGCCTTACGTTGTAGACCTCCCGTCCATCGATGACCGAATCCGGTCTTGCAAAATACACCCACTCAAACATACAATGGGCCTTCTGGGCATTGGTGTTGTATGGATAACTGATTATCTCAGAACATGTGATCTCGACAATCTCGCCAGGCATCACATCCCTGATAAGTTCGCCGTTCAACGCATCAATGGCCGCGGATTCCGAAACGATCATGTATCCGTCCCGGATCTTCCCGATACAAAGTGGCCTCATCCCTCTCGGATCTCGGATACCGAAAAGACGATTATTAATTATGATAACAAGGGAGAAAGCCCCATCGAGTTCCGCACAAGTGGCCTTTAGGGCTTTCACAGGGTCGGAATACTGTGCCGAATGCTTTCCTAGAATTTTTGTGATAAGTTCACTATCGGAACTTGTAAAGAAAGAGGAACCAGATATCAAATATTTTTCTTTTAAACTATCAAAATTAGTGATGTCCCCGTTATGGGCTATGGCCAGTGGACCATATCTAGTGGTGGACATAAGTGGTTCGGCGTACGTTTTACTAACCCTACTACCAGCAGGATACCTTACATGCCCTATGCCCACGATTCCGTGGAGCTTGCTGAGCATATATTTTGGTAAAGCGGTCTGAACCAGACCACTGTCCTTTATTGTGTCGATAGCACCTTCAGAATTATAAACTGATATTCCAGCACTTTCCTGTCCACGATGCTGGATAATCATCAAAGATTTTTGAAGGGCGGGCACTACGTTGTTCTCGGCACTTATCCCTACTACGCCGCAACTGTGTTTCGGCCCGGCCATGCATACACCACTTACTCGTGAGACTTGGCCCAAGAGTATTTTCTGAGTGTTGTGGTCTTACCGTATCCGCAAGAAGCGCATACGCTCTTCCTTATGTGGTATGAGTGTTTACCGCATCTGCGGCATGGAATGTGTGTCTTCTTAGTGTTATGTCTTCCTTGTGCCGATGTTCCTGCTCCCATTGTATCACTCCTTATGGCGAAATATAGATGATGTTGTCCCCACGCACTACTGCCATCCTGTGCTTGGCGACAGGTTGGCCTTCGAAGAGCTCATCAGCGTTCTTGAGTACGATGTTCATAAATTGATCGTATCCATCGAGGACGCCTCTAAACTCCTTCTTACCCCTAAGAACAACGATAACATTATTGTTTACCGCCTTTCCTAAGATAGATAATGGTTTAATCATCATAGCCACCAATAAACCCATCAGAGGTTTACTATTTTAAGGTTTGTCATATGTTGCCCTTGTAAGTTCAGATAAAAGCACCGATAGCTGGCGCATCCAAGCGGTCCATATCGTAGAATATTATTGCTTCTTTGATCCCATCAGCACCCATTCCAGTACCCATGAAGTGGTCGAGCATTGACGCCCTCCATAGAAGATCAATGACGGATACTGCCATGGTCCCGTAATATGCGTTGGACATGTAATCCTCATAACCCCAGGAGTCTATGTTACTGTACACGTTGCCCAAAAAGCTCTCCCTACGGTTGAGTAATGAAATGTATTTTGCCAATACGTCCCTGCCGCCATCATCGATAGGTTTAAGCGGGATTTTTGAAGCCGATGCGAAGGCTTTGTGATGAAGCTCACCCTCATCGTCCATGATCATCCATTCTATACTGTCGCCATCGGCCATGAACATGTTCCAGTTCCATTCGCCGTCGCAATATACCGGTACACTGAGCGGATCATCTGACGAAAGAGAACCTAAAGCCGCTATACGAGCCGCTTCATCGAGCTCTTGCATATCTGCTTTGAGATCCGGCTGAACTTCTAACACAGACATCATATCATAGGATTCGGACAGATCTAGGATCCGCCCTAAACATGCCAGGTCAGTGAATTTTGACAACGATACGGATACTGCACTACGTATTGCCGTATGGTCACCCATGATTCCAGCGTTCATACAGTTCTTATAGAACTCTTCGTAGACCTGTCTGGATTCACGGAAAGCCGGTACAATCCGGGATTTGGCAGCCTCCACCAGGATTTTGGCTTCGGCCTCAGCGTCAGTGCCATTACCGCTCCAGGCCCCTCTACATGAGAGGTCAAGTTCCACAGAGATTTTCTCTCCCGCATAAATATGGAAAGGGAACTGTCTGCAGAACGCCGGACGGTTAGCATAGACATCGCATTTCCTTCCGTTGAGGAACACACAAGAGCCTCGACCTTTTTTCAAGGCCAGTCCGATATATGATTCCGGCGGCCTGGTCTTTACCACGCTTTTAGGATAATTGGATTTGAAAAAATCCCTTTCGTCCGGAAGAACCTCGGGTTGACACAGGCAACACATGCCACATTCTGGAAAACATTCTACTAGTTTACCTTTGACCTCTGAATAATCTACTGTGAAATCAACCAATTATGTCCTCTCCCATCGTCTCACCGCAGAACTCCCCGTCCTGCAGTTGTACTTCGCCCCTTAGTATCATGATATCTGGGAAGACGGCATCCCATCCCTCATAGGGACTGTATCCTGCCTTGCTGTGTAGCTTTGCCGTATTTATCTGTTCCGTATCACGAA
>CAYJDU010000109.1:0-3226 GCA_964369035.1 uncultured Methanomassiliicoccales archaeon
CGACTTCTTCGTTGCGAACGAAGCGATCTGCCGGGCTGATCTACTTGCCCATCTAACCCAGTCATCAAGAAGTAGAATATAAACCATTTGCATATTCTCATTAAGTTAATTTTCAATCGTTATATCGAATATGCATTGAACGCATACTGTTAGCAAGAATGTAACATCCCAGTAACACTAATACAAAATGAGTAATAACATTAAAGTATAGGTTACAACATTTTAATTTTAGATATACATGGCGTTCTACAATGTGACATACAACGAGAAGCATGATTTTGCCACCGTACATAATTATGGATGCACCTTTAAGTGCCCCATTTGTAGTTACAAACTCCGTAGTGGCCCCGAAGGAAGACCTGGTTTCGCATATCCACGTCCTGAGGCCTTTCTAATTCCCGAGGACATAGAGGACGCCTTACTTTCAGTAATGCCTTCCCGAGTGAACTTCATGGGCGGTGAACCAACAATATCCAAGGACCTCCCTAGGCTCTTGGCGTTTTCCAAGGACGTACTTGGTGCTGTTACCTCATTAGGACACACCAACGGCTCTAACTTATCCTTAGATAACTTAGACGCAGCCAACGTTGGCCTAAAAGCTTGGAAAGAAGATACACATCTCGAACTCACAGGAATTCCAAAGTCGAAGATTTACAACGAAGTAGACGCTGCAGTAAAACGTGGAGTGGACGTCTCCGCAAATATTATTTACATCCCAGGTTGCGTGGATGTGGATCAGATCGAGCATACTGCTGAACATCTAGCATCTATAGGATTATTCAAATTCCATATAATGGGTTACATACCGGTCCCTGGACAAAAATATCCAAGGCCGACCCACGATGAGATGGAAATCGCTTGCAAAGCAGCAAGGAAACACATACCTGACACATTCTATTCGCATCTATCTCCTGAAGAAGTTATATCATTGGACAGACAGGACGATAGATTTGATGTGAAGATAATCCTCGGAACACATTCTACTCGAGGAGTTATAACACGTAAGGACGAGGGCATCCCAGTTTATTCCACCACGGAACAATATTAAAGTAAGTATCCCGTTACGGGGACCATGGCAATAAAAGGTCTCAGTAAAGAAGTACAGGACGCTATGGAAGGACAGAACTATTTCGCACTGGCCACAGCATCTAAGGACGGGACTCCTAACGTTGTTCCGGTCGGATTCCTTTTTGAAGGTCCCGATAACAACATCTGGGTCATTGATAATTATATGATCAAGACGTTAGATAACGTCCGTGAGAACCCCAAGGCATCCTTCTATATCTGGCACGCTGGAGTTAAGGAAAGCTACCAGGTGAAATGCTCTGTAAAGATCGAGGATTCCGGTAAGGATTATGAACAGGCCGTTAAAATGGCACATGATAAGAAAGAGACCTTCCCAGCAAAGACTCTTCTGAAGCTGATGGTGGAAGAAGTTTACTTCGTCACGCCTGGTGCCCACGCAGGGAAGAGACTCTGATCAGTCTTTCTTCTCTACGTAAGCGGCAGCTCCGCCCATAAGAGCTCCGAAAGGTATGAAAAATAGATACTTTAGCGAAGGGTCCATGTAATAGAATATGGAGAATACTAACAAACCCGCTAGTGATCCGATTATCAGCGAATGTTTTATTCTTGTGGGAATTTTTACCATGTTCACACCTTTTTACCTAGGGCTTTCTCTGCAGCTTCCACCATGCGGTCGGTGATTTCCCCGGAACCACCGGTATAACTCGCGGGGTCCATAACGGCTTTGATCTCCTCAGCGGCGAGAATGTTCTTGAGCTCCTTTGTCTCAAGAAGGATATCCAACAGTTGACGGTCCTCATCCATTGCTATCATCGAGGCTTTACGTAGGATCTCGTGGGCGTCCTGTCTTCCTAGCCCTTTCTCAGTGAGTTTCATCATCACAGGCTCGGCCATGATCAGTCCTTTGGATAGTTCGATGTTCTTCAACATCTTGTCCGAGTGTACTATCATACCGCCAAAAATGTAATCCGTCTTCTTTAACATCTCGTCCAAAAGTGCGAACACATGAGGTAAGGTGAAACGTTCTGTCGAAGAGTTAGAAAGATCCCGCTCATGCCAGAGGATCTGAGATTCGAAGGTCGGCGTGACGAATCCTCTGAGAACACGTGCGAGACCGCATACATTCTCTGAATTGATGGGATTCCGTTTATGCGCCATAGTTGAACTTCCCACTTGCTTCTTCTCATCAAAAGCCTCGGAGACCTCACCTATCTCGGACCTTTGTAAATTCCGTACCTCTGTACAGTAACGTTCTAAGGAAGTGGCGATGTTGGCCATCAGGCAGATCATCTCTGTATACCTATCACGTCCTACCACCTGTGTAGCCGCAGGCTCGTACTCTAGGCCGAGGTCATCCATCACCGCTTCTTGTATCTTGAAGAAATTCTTACCAAGTGCGGCTCCGGTCCCCACGGCACCGGCCATTTTACCGGCGCAGGCACGTGGCCTAAGTTCTCTTAGACGGTCCTTATGTCTTATCATCTCAGCTATGTAGCCTGAGATCTTGAACCCGAATGTTATGGGAATAGCGAACTGAGCGTGGGTCCTTCCGATCTCCAAAGTATCACGTTCACGTTTGGCAAGTTTTGCGAAAGTATAGATCAAATTATTCACATCATCATCTATGATGTTCAACGCATCTTTGATCTGAAGTGCTGTTGCTGTATCAACGATATCGTTGGAAGTAGCTCCAAGATGGACATATTTCCCCGCGTTCCCGGAACACTGTTCGGTCATAGCTTTGATCATTGCCATAACATCATGTCTGGTCTCGATCTCTATTTCCTTTACTCTTTCCAATTTAACGATATCAAGATTTGATATTCTACAAATCTCTGCAGCATCTTCCGCGGAGATGGTGCCAAGGGAGGCATGGACCCTAGCAAGAGCCGCTTCCACGTCCATCTGGTACTGAAGACGGCTGTCCTCATAGAATATGGATTTCATATTCTCATGGCCGTATCTATAATCCAGGGGGCACAATTCTTTCATGTATATCGTTTGAGTGAGTGAATCGGATTATTTATAACTGATTAGACGCTCCGATACCAAATGGAATATACGTACTACTAAAACGCGTATTATACCTAAAATAAGAGAAAATCTTATAAGTAAATTGTTTCATAGCACGAAAGTAAGTGGACTATGCTTTTGATCATGGTCAGTCGAACGAGTGTGGATTTATGAAAGAGGTTGATTT
>CAYJDU010000110.1:0-3209 GCA_964369035.1 uncultured Methanomassiliicoccales archaeon
CATTTTTATTTTTTTAAAAAGTTTTTTTTAAAAAGTTTTGTGTTCAGTTGAACATACTATCGTCAACAACGTGTTCGTTCTCGAAATAATATTGTGACGTTTCTTTCTGAGCACTCGATACGTCTTGGGAAAGGCCCTTGGTGTATGAACCGTAACGTCTCTTAATCTGTTCTTCAACAGTTATCGCACGTTTTAGCGCCTTTTGCACATGCTCCGCTGTGATGATGTCCTCGTTGTCCATTACAGCAATGTCCCCCGCTGCACGTATGAGTCCGCCCATCTCCCTGAGCCTAAGTGTCAATGAAGTGGCCTGACCGTCTACTTTTGCTCTACGGCGTCCTTCTTTGATGAACTCTTCCACCGCGGGTATGTTTGCATGTGGTATCCGTCCATCCTTCTGAACTTCCTGAGCGACGAACTGTGCATATTTGGTACGGTTCTCGTCATTGTCCGGCATTGCAATGTCAACGAGCACTTCATACCCATTCCCGATTATACGCGAACGTAGTGGAGACAATATCTTTTCAATGTCTTGGATATTGCATGCTGCGACCAAAATAAAGTCACAAGGTACAGCATCCACCTTAACGCTCGCTCCAGCGGACTGAGGGTTGTGCCCGGTTATCGGGAATACTTTATCTTGCATAGCCGTGAGGATATACCTTTGAAGATTTCCTATATGGGATATCTCGTCTATGAACAGGACCCCTTCATGAGCCTCATGTATCGCTCCAGCAACCACTCTTTGATATGATGGTGATCCGAGCTTTTCATGTCCTCCATAGGGATCATGTAAAACGTCGCCTAGGAGTTCTGTCTCAGATGAACCGGTGGCCATTACGAATGGATTTCGAACTAACTTGACGAGGACCTTCTTGTTCTTGGTCCCCTGGAGCTGACTTCTCTTCTCAAGGGATTTTTGATCAAGCATGCGGATGCTGTTTCCCGCTCTCTCAAAGACAACTGTCTCCTCTGTCCCATCGGCAAGGGTACGTGTGGTGTTCACACGGTCCTTCCCGGCCATTGATTGTTGTCCGCCGAAGGATTCCATCAACGACCCAAAAAGGTCGGCGAACTGTGCGTTGGTGTTCATGCCGATCTTACTGGTCTGACAATCTGGACACATAAGTTCCTCTGGGTCAGAATAGGCCCCACATTTCTTACAGCGGAAACCTAGCCTTTCAGAGACGTTAGGGGGTGCATTCTTCGGTTCGAGGAGTTTACCGCCAGTCTCGGCGGTAATGTCCTCTTCCCGTTGAACCTCTGATTCGTCAACTACTTCCAACAGAGGCCTCTCACTGTTTTCAGGATTCTTTACAATCCTGATTTCGTGAGTAGGAATAGGAAGGTTCATCGACAAAGCCTGAGCTATCATCGACTTACCGGTACCCGGAGGACCTACCAAAAGGAGGTTCCTCCGTTGTTTTGCAGCAATCTTAGCCATCTCTATGGCTTTGTCCTGTCCTAATACCCGGTCCAATGGGTCTATGGGAAGTTGTATCTCGCTGGTCGAGGAAAGTTCCGAGACATCGCTCCATATTTTTATGAGCCTTTTAGTCATTTGTGACCTCAATTGAAATCTTCCTTCGCCCAAAGGATCATGTCCGCTGGTAATTTGGATACCTTTCCTTTACGAGTGGCTACGATAGTGCCTATCTTCTTCTCTTCACAAACGTTAACTATCCTCTGTGAGATTACACCATCGAATACGATCGAGTCCACGCCTTCGCCCTCTTCCTTTAGAGTATTGGCAAGACTTTTCACCGCAATTTCTTTGATGATGTTCTTTTCAGCGTCTAGCAACTTAGCGTTATGAGTAGATGCCATCTCTGCAAGCATATCCCTATAAACGATCTGTTCTTCCGTAAGGGTCTTCTCAGCACGTTTTGTAGGCCTTTTGGCACGAAGGGTCCTTGTAGGTTTCTCTTCCACTTGGGTCTTCTTCTCTACTACGGGCGGTGATTCTTTCACGGGTTCGCTCTTATGTTCGACCTCAGGTTTTTCCTCGGTTTCCTTTTTCTTGAATCTGTCAGCAGCCTCAGTATTGAATCTTTCCTTCCTCTGTTGTTGAGGGCGTTCGTCTGCAGGTCTGTTGTTCTGACGGCGGTCTTGATCCTTGGGGTGCTCCCTTTTAGGTTTCGGGGCCTCTTCTTCCTCGGTGTGATGGTCCACGGAGATGTGGTTCATGTCCATATATTGTTCAGCAGGAATCTTGTTACGAAGGCATTTCACTAGTTGTTTTTGTGTAAGCTCTTCCACTTCCTGTGCACGGGGTGCCCGGGCTACGAAGTCGATCTCGGCCACCTGGAAAAGTTCCTTAAGGATCAGTTCTCCGCCCCTGTCACCATCAACGAAAGCTGTGACCACTCTTTCTTTAGAGAGTTCTTGCACTGTCTTTGGAATATCCGTACCTTCTACGGCTATCGCATTCTTTATCCCAGATTTCAGGCAGTTTATGACGTCAGATCTTCCCTCGACGATTATTATGGCTTCCGAATCTTTCACGTTGGGGCCAGCAGGGCATTTATCCTTACCGTATGATACGATTTCCTCGATTTGTAGGGTCTTTCTGATATCTTCTATAAGGTCTGAACTGGTTCCTTTCGATTGTACAATAAGTTCCTGTAGAAGTTCTCTGGCACGTCCTGCGACCTTTTCCCTCTTGGATATTCTGACATCTTCGATGCTGGTAACCTTTATGGAAGCTTTACAAGGACCTACCCGGTCAACGGTCTCAAGGGCCGAAGCCAATAGAACGGTCTCGACCTGATCAAGGCTAGAGGACATTGTGACCGTACCTTCGGACCTTCCGCCCCGGGATGTCACATCTACCTCTATTCTTCCTATCCTTCCGGTTTTTTGAAGATCCCTAAGATCTAAATCATCTCCAAGAAGTCCTTCTGTCTGTCCAAAGATGGCACCGACGACATCAGGTTTTTCCACGACACCGTCTGCGTTTATCTTTGCTTTAACCATGTATTTTGTAGCTGTTGGATCTGCGTACATTTGAATCATTTCTCATGAAGGAAGATATACGCCCTGCTCATCTTTCATCGTGGATGTGTATCCGTACGAATCCTATTCTATTTTTAGATCCATCGATCTTTCCGGTTTACGGAATATAGGTCTGTTGGTCTTGCAACCCGGTCCTTAGGACGGAGTTGCTGTTTGATAGTGAATCAGTGAACAGGGAGTATTCAATTCCCTTG
>CAYJDU010000111.1:0-3167 GCA_964369035.1 uncultured Methanomassiliicoccales archaeon
GAATTACGATTAGTATTTATACAGACAAGGAGAATCTTTTAATATGTCTTTACTTGACAACCCAAAAAATTTTGGATTGGCGGCTATCGTAATCGGTATCGTCAGTCTATTGGCAGGAATTATAGCAATCGTGAAGGGAGCACTTGCTGAAGATATAGCATTCGGTGCTATGATAGCTGCAGTAGGTACCATTCTTTACGGTCTATTGATCCTCGGAATAGGTCTACCCATATACAGGGGAGAAGACACTAACTCTCTTAGCATCCTAGGAAAATTCGTTCGTGTTATCGGACTTGCTACTATCGTGGTCGGTGTCTTTGCTGGTGCTGGTATGATCTTTGACGGTACCCTTGGAGCTGGGATCTCAGAAATAGTCATTGGATTGATATTCGGTCTGATACTCATATGGGTAGCAACTAAGATTCTCGATGGGACTGTTGACCTTATGGACAAAATAATCTGGTTCATCCTGTTGATCGTGTTCATCGTACTGACTATCTTTTCGCTGGTTGGAATAATAACTCCATTTATAGGTGGCCTCGATCTCCTTGACGCTGTGTTCATAGCAGTTCTAAGCCTCTGTCAGTTTATCTTATACGGTTTCCTTTTGATCGCTGTTCTCTCGAACGACGTCAAGAAGGCAATGGGAATTTAATTAGGCTGAATTTAGAAACAACAAACCTTTTATTTTTTTAATTTTTATCTATTTTTAAAAAAATCGGCCTATTATTGACAACGCTTATATCCTGGTGGCTCTTAATCTGAGTGTCGATGTAAAATGGCAGGATAATAAAAGTGTCCCTAGAACGTTTAGAACGGACGGGTTGATCTTAGATGGATGTTGGTCTTGTTACGGTTTTGGTCGTAATTATATTTTTGCTTCTGTTGTTGTCTATATACTTCTCCATGTCAGAAATGACATTTTCCAGTGTAAACACTATACGCCTTAAGAAGTTAGATAGTGATGGAACCAAGAACGCAAATAAAGCTCTTAAATTGACAGTGGATTTCGATAAACTTCTGACCACTGTGTTAGTTGGTAACACCGTGGTCAACATCGCAGCTTCCGCTGCCTGTACCATGTTGTTCACTGAGCAATTAATTCCAGGCAACCCTGGATTAGGTGCTGTATTAGCTACTGCTGCAATGACAATGATTATCCTTACATTCGGCGAGATAATACCGAAGACCATAGTGAAAAGGAATCCAGAACGCTATGCTTTGAAGCTAGTGAACTCTCTTTCTGTGGTTGTGTTGGTATTCTATCCGATTACATGGTTCTTTATGAAACTCAGCTCCGTATTCAGAAAGGGCAATCGGGATAACACGCTCACTCTAACAGAGGATGAACTGGTCGTTATGATCGATGAGATCGAAGAAGAAGGAACTCTTGAGAAGACCGAAAGTGATCTCATTAAATCCGCTATAATATTCGATGATACCACTCTTTCTGAGATATACATACCCAGAGTCGATATCGTGGCCGTGAACAAAGACATCAACATGGATGAACTGAAAGATATCTTCACTCACACAGGATTTTCAAGGATCCCCATATATGACGGTAATATCGACCGTATCATCGGGGTGGTTAATGCTAAGGATTTCTACAGAAGGGTCGTCATAAACGATAACTTCAATCTGATAGATATCATAAGACAGGTCAAGTTCTTCCAAGAATCCACCAGTATAGCTGAGGTTCTGAGTCTTTTGCAGAAGACCAAGGTCCATATGGCTGTTGTAATGGATTCTTTCGGCGGTACTTTAGGCATTGTGACCTTAGAAGACATATTAGAGGAACTTGTAGGCGAGATATGGGACGAAAGTGACGACATCAAGTTATCTGTCGTGCGTGAGGCCGATGGATCCTACACCGTGCTAGGAGACGCTAACATCTATGATGTGATGGACGACCTAGAACTCAAGTTCGACCCTGAAGAATATCTGGACTACAATGTGAGCGGTTACATACAGTATATGACCGGGTATATACCTCATCGTGGTGCCGTGGTCGATATCGATAACGTGACCATAACTGTCAAGACCATCAAAGGCCGTCGGGTCAAAGAAGCCAGGTTCGATATCAAGGAAGTTCCTGAGGGGACCGATTAAGGGATTTGAGATATTCCTTTAGGATGTCTATCGCCAGTTCTCGTTTGGCTGGATATGATGCGACCTTGCATGTAAGTGATATGACGTCCCCCCCTCTTCCTATGACATAGGACTCGGACATAGCCTCCTGTTTATCAAGGCGTAGGAAGAAGGAGCAATTTTCATCGATGCGGTCCTCCATCTCGGTCAATATCCATTCCAAGTCCTCGGGTTCGAATTTTCCGAAGAGGTAATCAAACTCTTTCTGCTTTGTTAGAGTGGCTTCTAAGATAACCGTGATATTCCCGAATTCTCCTTCTGCCTGATCCTCTTTGTATTCATCGGTTCCCACAAGCTCGGAGAACATCTCGGTGACCCGTTCCCTGTCCTCTGTAGCATAGATCATTACTCTAGCTTTTATCCATCGAAATGTTGGTTGCATTTACTGGGCCTCCTTTTTCTTTTCCGCTTTCGGAAGTAAGTTCGCTAACTCTTCTTCGCGGTGTGATGAAACGGCTACCACCGTGTTAGGGGTACGGAATAGTACACCTGTCTCACATCCAGCACACAGATAGTTCCTGTATTTGAAACCTCTAAGTCCCACGCTAGCATAGTTCCTTAGGTCGTTCATCACGCCATAACGTCTATCAAGGATTTTTTCTATGCGGTAGCTTCGAGTTCTAAAGTATTTTATGACGATTTTGTCTTTGTAGACATCGATCTTCAGTACAAATGATCTGAATACAATGAACAGCAACAACACGATGGCTGTCATCACCCCGAAGATCATCCAATCCACCCAACCGAGGATGGCACTGATCAAGACGAAAACGTCTGTAGGTATGAGGATCGCCATGGTCGCTATTTCAGCTATTTTAGGCACTGTACGTATCCTTTCGCTGAATACTGGTTCCATGTTCACCTCATGGTAGGTCCAAGTTATCAATTTTCCGTATGATATCCATATCTGGCCTGAGTAAGGGGAATGTTTATATCGTACCTCTTTATTGAACTTCTTCAGTGGGCCCATAGCTTAGACCGGTGGAGCGTCCGGCTGATAACCGGAAGGTCATGTG
>CAYJDU010000112.1:0-3054 GCA_964369035.1 uncultured Methanomassiliicoccales archaeon
TCCCCGTATGTCACGTTCAGCATCTGCCGCTCCTCGTTCCCCTGCAACTGTGGAGAACCTCATGAACACGTCTGTTTTCTTGCCATTCTTGAAAACATTAGCTTTGGTATATCTGGAAACATCCTGGTTAACGGTGAAAGTACCGAATGCACCGCTTCCTTTGGCATGCATCCTGCGCTCGGGTATGACCTCACGATTGAAGTGTGCCATTTTTTCCATATGCCAAAGGTCCTGTAACATCATCGGGCCTCTTGGACCAGCAGTAAGGGAATGTTCATTGTCGGATACCGGTGCTCCCGCCTGGTTGGTCAACTTCTTTTTATCATTATCTTTCAAAATATCACTTCCATTTAGATATTATCATGGTATCTCTCAAAAAAGAGATGATTGTGTCATAGAACGAAGTTATTCGTTATAAATAGTAATAGGTTTGAGAGGTTATCCCTAACTATCTTAAATAGGAAATCTACGTTTAATGGTCAGAGAACTATATGGAATCGGAGAGGTCCGCTCTTAAGTAGAACGATCTTTTTCTTAATTCTCGTTATGGAACGGTGAACCTATAAAATGAAAGGTCCAAAGCTCAAGTACGCGTGGATAGTGTTTGCAATATTTTTAGCCGCTTATTTCTTCGTATATTTCCATAGGATGTCTCTCAACGTGGTGGGCCCCGAAATTACCGAAGTGGTAGGCGGCAATTACGTCTATCTAAGTTCAATCTATTTTTGGACATACGCGGCGATGCAGATTCCATGCGGTATGTTGGCAGATCGTTTTGGGCCTAGAAAAGTAGCTTTTATTTTTCTTTTAATGGCGGCTTTAGGTTCTGCCGTTACAGCATTCGGTGAGTCGTTCATGGCAGTGGCCATCGGAAAAATGATGATAGCTGCAGGAATGGCTGCCGTTTACATACCGATGATGAAAGCTATCGCAACATGGTTCCCTCCGAATTATTTCCCTCAGTTGGTAGGAATAGTGATAGCGGTGGGTAACATCGGTGCGATATCTGCAACAGTGCCACTTCAGATAGCTGTAGACTCTTTAGGGTGGAGAGGTACCTTTGAATTGCTGGCAGTGATTACCTTGATCATAGCTGTCCTGTGTTTCATCCTTATCAGGGACCTTCCTCCAGGCACATCTGTCACAGAGAAGTCGGGTATGATTGCAGGACTGAAGACCGTGTTCTTAGCAGGCAGGAAGTTCTGGCCTATGGCTTTAGCATATTTCTTGATATACGGTACTATAATGGTGTTCCAGGGAACGGTGTCTAAGTCGTATTTCAACGACACATATTCCTTCGCAACCATGACCATATGGATAGTCGCCATGATAGGCATAGGAAAAGTACTGAGCACTGTACTAGTGGGAGTACTATCTGGTCGTGGGGCCATCAAATCAAAACGTACTGCGATGATCTTCGGGAATGTAGGATTCGCTTTGGTATGGTTGGTGCTATGGATGTTCGCTGGCTCTTTCGACAACGCTCTATTCTGGGGCGTTATATGTACCCTGTTCGGATTCTTCGGCGGGTTCATGTCGCTATCATTCACTCAGGTCAAGGAATGGCATCCCACATCCATCTCCGGAACGGCGGTGGCGGCGTTGAACGTATTCCTGTTCCTTGGAAGTGCGATATCCCTTGAAATCGCAGGATATATGTTGGGTAAATCCCCGTCTCTAGGGGACTACTCCTCAGTATGGTGTCTGATGTTCGTTTTCTCAGTGATAGCGATATTGGCCGTATATGTCTCAAAGGAGAATATCAAAACTTCCCAACGACAGCTTTGATACGCCTTACGCCAGCCGCCGAGCTTTCTTCTTTCTGGATCTTGAATCCTTGAAGTTCCCCGGTGCTTTTGACGTGAGGGCCTCCACATATCTCGCACGAGACATTGCCGATGGTGTAGATTGTCACCCGTTCTCCGTATTTATCGTGGAAGACTCCCATGGCGTCCCGTTCTTGGGATTCCTCATAGGACATTTCTTCACATACTATCGGTATATCCTGGTTTATCAGGTCGTTAATGTAATCTTCGATCTGTTTAAGCTCTTCTGGAGTTACTTTACGATCTAGATTAAAATCAAATCTGAGCCTTTTTGCGGTGATGTTGCTTCCTCTTTGTAATATGTTCTGATCTACGAACATCCTAAGTGCGGAGTTCAGCAAATGTGTGGCCGTGTGAAGCTTTGTGGTTTCTTCCCCGTTGTCCGCCATACCACCTTTGAATTTCTGGTCCGATCCACCGCGAGAGACCTCTTGATGATCCTTGAAACGATTATCAAAATCTTTTATGTCCACAGCGAAGCCCTTCTCTTCAGCTAATTCCTTTGTGAGCTCGATAGGGAATCCGAAGGTGTCGTACAATCTGAACACCTGGATTCCGTCTAGTGTTGTTCCTTCAGCACATCCTTCTATCATCTCATCGAATCGGCGGAGCCCCTTTTTCAAAGTAGAGTGGAATTTCTCTTCTTCCGCCCTCATACTGGAAAGTATCTGGTCTCTATTCCTTTCCAGTTCAGGATACGAATCCTTATAGTCGTCGATGACGACCTCACATATGCTCTCCATAACAACGTCGTCGATGCCTAGAGCAGAAAGGTATCTGCTGGCACGTCTGATGAGCCTTCTAAGGATGTATCCTTGTCCTATCCTTGCAGGTAGCACCCCATCTCCCATGATGAAGGCGGCGGCACGTACGTGGTCAGCGATTATTCTGAAAGATTTTTTCTCTTCTGAGTATCCTTTACCTGTGATCTCTTCGATCTTAGCTATAATATTCGCAAAGAGCTCTGTGTCGAAAACGGTCTCCTTTCCATTTATGATCCTAAGAACACGTTCTAACCCCATTCCCGTATCAACGTTCTTATGTTCCAAAGGCGAGAAATTTCCTTCTGCGTCCTTGAAGTATTCCATAAAAACATTGTTCCATATCTCTGTGAATTTACCGCAACGACATGCAGGTCCACAATCTGGACAGCATTTAGGCCGTCCGTCATCAAAGAATATCTCGGTGTCCGCGCCACATGGCCCGGTCTGGCCAGCAGGACCCCACC
>CAYJDU010000113.1:0-3032 GCA_964369035.1 uncultured Methanomassiliicoccales archaeon
AGAAGCTAGAAAACTTGGAATGAGGTGATACAGTGGTCGAGATAAGAAAATGCTCGTTCTGCGGCACCGATATAGAGCCTGGAACTGGTAAGATGTTCGTGAAGAGGGACGGAACAGTCCTTTTCTTCGATGGCAACAAGTGCTACAAGAACATGATAGAGTTAAAGAGGGTCCCCAGGAAGACAGCCTGGACAAGTAAGGCCATCGAAGAGAAGACCGCTCGCCTCAAGTTCGAGGAGAAGCGTGCAGCGGAAGAAGAGAAGAAGTGATTTCCATGGTTATGGAAAGAACTTATCTCATGATCAAGCCTGACGGGGTCCAGCGTGGACTCTGCGGCGAAATCATATCCCGTTTCGAGACCAAAGGTCTGAAGATCGTGGCTATGAAGCTCATGAAGATTACGCGTGATACTGCTGAACTCCACTATGGTGAACACGAGGGCAAGAAGTTTTACGACTCGCTCATCACGTACATCACATCCGGCCCCGTCCTTGCGATGGTGTTGGAAGGAGACAACGCTGTATCCGTCTGTCGGACCCTTGTGGGAAAGACAAATCCTCAGGAAGCGGCCCCCGGAACTATCCGCGGGGACTATTGCATGGTCACAGGCGTGAACATGATCCATGGATCCGACTCTGCAGAATCGGCTGAAAGGGAAATATCTATTTTCTTCAAACCCGAAGAGATCGTCGAATACGCCCGCGATTCCGATATGTGGATATACGAGTGAACAAACCTTTTCCTAAAACCATTTATTTTAACTGAAGAGTGGGGGCATGAGTTCGCATGGCAATAAGGCAGCCGGTCGTCAGCGTGCTAGGTCACGTTGATCACGGAAAGACAAGACTTCTGGATAGGATACGTGGTACTACTGTTCAGGCTAGAGAAGCCGGAGCTATAACTCAGCACATAGGAGCTACCGAGGTACCGATAGATCACATCAACAAGATGTGTTCCTCTATAGCTGGTAAACAGAAATTCAACGTACCAGGATTACTTTTCATCGATACACCAGGACATCAAGCTTTCATGACCCTTCGTGCTAGAGGCGGTTCGTTAGCTGATATCGCTGTACTTGTTATAGATATCAAAGAAGGCCTTATGCCTCAAACCATAGAGTCCATTAGGATTCTCAGGCAGTACAAGACTCCTTTTGTCATTGCACTCAATAAAATAGACACAATCCAAGGATGGCACAGCGTAGATGGAAGGCCATTCATCCTGTCGGAGAAGGCACAGCAGGATCGGACACTTGAGGAATTCAACAAAAAGATGTATCAAGTGATCGGTCAGATGGCCCAGGAAGGGATATCTTCAGACAGATACGATAGAATCGATGACTTTAGAAAGACCGTTGCACTCGTGCCACTAAGTGCCAAAGAAGGCGAAGGAATTCAGGATTTAATGCTCGTGCTGATAGGATTGGCGCAACGTTTCTTAGAATCGAGGTTAGAGAAAAGCGAAGGGCCCGGTAAAGGAACGATATTGGAGATCAAAGAGGAGCGTGGTCTAGGAAAAACACTGGACATCATTCTCTATTCAGGTACGTTACGTCGCGGTGATACCGTAGCATTAGGAACACGGGGCGCACCAGTAATAACAAAGATCAAGGCGATACTTAAGCCTAAACCGTTGGATGAGATAAGAGATCCACGAGATAGGTTCGATTCCGTCAGGGAGTTGAACGCAGCCGCCGGTGTGAAGATATCCTGTCAGAACGTTGAAGGTGTTATCGCAGGTGGTCCCATCGTAGTCGTCAAAGGACCCAACGATCCCTTGATCGACACTATAAAGGAAGAATCCCAGATCAAAGTGGACGTGGAAGATGCAGGCATCACGATAAAGGCCGACGCAGTAGGTTCCTTGGAAGCTTTAGCATTCGAGGCGAAGGAGGCCGGCATCCCTATCAGGAAATACGGTATAGGTGAAATCACCCGTCGGGATATCGTAGAAGCCGCTTACGGCAGTCCTGAACATAGCGTCATCCTAGGTTTTAACGTATTAATGTCCAAAGATGCAGAGGCAGAACGATACAATCAGCCGATAAACGTTTTCACAAATCCCATAGTATACCAGTTGATTGACGAATACGTCCTCTGGAGGGATGAAGCTAAAAAGAAATCGGAAAGTGATAAGCGTACCGAGTTCGCATTCCCTGCAAAAATATTACTCCTTCCTAATTGTACGTTCAGAGTAAGTAAGCCCGCTATCGTAGGGATACGAGTTTTAGCAGGCCGGATCAGGATAGGTCAGAACCTTATCACTTCAGCAGGTGGCGAAGCAGGTCGCATACGAAGTATACATTCAGGGGAGGACACGCTCAAGGAAGCATCCCAGGGTGATGAGTTGGCTATAGGCATCGAAGGTGTCACTGCAGGTAGACAGATAAATGAAGGTGACGTGTTGTACGTGGATCTATTGGAATCCTCGGTAAAACAACTTCCTAACATGGATCTGAATGGTGATGAGAAAGCGACTATGGAAGAAGTCATCATCATAAAAAGAAAAGAAGATCTGTTCTGGGGTATGTGATGAAGTACACTCCCAGAGACGTTCTGGATGCCGATCCAGATAATATGGCGGAAGGGATCTACAATTTTATAGACGACCTGAACAACGCAATGGAAGTATCCATCGATATCAACCCAACATTCGATAAAATCCTGATATGCGGGATGGGAGGATCAGCGATCAGCGGAGATATTCTTGCAGGTTGTATGTATTCATATTCGGATCATCCTGTTTTTATACAGCGTTTCCCGGAACTCCCTGAATGGGTCAACAAGGACACGTTCATAATAATCGCAAGTTATTCGGGTAACACAAGAGAGACACTGGCACTGTACGATGATGCCGTAGAAAGAGATCTAAAAACAACGGTCATAACTGCAGGCGGACGTCTCATGGAAAGGGCTGAGAACGATGATCATTACGTTATGAAAATGATCCCTGGACTCCAACCGAGATGTGCCACCGGGTACTCATTGGGCCTCTTATTCAAACTTACGGACCACATCGGTGAAACGAATTTC
>CAYJDU010000114.1:0-3027 GCA_964369035.1 uncultured Methanomassiliicoccales archaeon
TCTATGAGGATGGACGCGTGATAAGGTATATTTGTTCAGAGTGCGGCAACGAGATCCCGTATGATTCGGATTTTTGCTACACCTGCGGTAATTTAAAAAGTAAAGCCTTCAAGATCGATGACGGTGGCAACATACAGGGAGAAGAAGTTCCCTGCCCCAATTGTGGCAAACCCATTCTAGAGGAAGCCAAATTCTGCAAACACTGTGGTATCGAAACAGATATGCCCGTCCGAACCACGCAAGGAACATCTCACAGCACGCCACCCAATATGCCGTACAATATGTCCTACCGCACACCCGTGCTCCAAAAGAACGGGACGATAGCCATCGTCCTATCGTTCATATTTGCTTTTATCGGGATATATGGGATCGGACACTTCATATTGAAAAAATGGTCACGGGGCTTCATGTTCTTGGCCATGTCCGCCGTAAACTGGTATATTTATGCCAGTGTCGGCGCGATGGTTCCGACCATCATGATAATCTCACTGTTCATATTCTTCAAACAGTCCATGGAGATTACCAATCTTGCATACGGGAGGTCCTGATACGTCAGACGACTGGGCTACGAAGTACCGTCCAAAGACCTTGGACGAAGTTTTAGGTAACCCAGGTGCAGTAAGGGAGCTCAGGTCCTGGGCAAAATCCTGGGACGAAGGAACGCCGAGCAAACGTGCGGTGGTCCTCATGGGTCCTCCCGGTATAGGAAAAACTTCGGCAGCGTTGGCTCTAGCATCGGATATGGGATGGGGTGTCGTTGAGATGAACGCTTCGGACCAGAGGACCGGTGACGCCATAGAGGACATCGCATTGAGAGGGGCGATGTTCAACACTTTCACCGGTGATGGTGATTACCTCAGATCCTCAGAAGGGGGAAGGAAGCTTATCATCCTCGATGAGGCAGATAGTCTGTTTGGGCGTCAGGACCGTGGTGCTATGCCCGCGATAGTGAGATTGATAACGGAGACGAGACAACCTGTCATACTCATCGTCAATGATTTCTACGAACTCAGTAGGAAAAGTGCTTCTATCAAGACCAGAACGTTACAAATCAAGTTCCAGAAGCCTGTAGCCGTTACGGTATCCCGGGTCCTAAGGAACATATCCGACGATCAAGGACTAGATATAGGGCCAGCAGCGATCAAAATTATAGCTGATAACGCAGCTGGTGATGTACGGGCTGCCGTCAGTGACCTACAGTCGATAGCACAAGGTAAAATTACTATCACAAAGGAATCGACTCAAGTACTCTCTGAAAGGGATAACAGAAGTTCAATGTACGACCTTATGTACTCTGTATTCAGAAAGAAGGACCCCTCGTCCTCGAGACGTGTCCTTATGGAGACTGATTCGGATCCTGAGAATGCCATACTTTGGGTGGATGAGAACCTACCACATGAATATCTGGACAAAGGCGACCTAGTAAGAGGATACGAAAAACTTAGCCGTTCCGATCTGTTCCTCGGCCGGGTCCACAGAAGACAACACTACGGATTCTGGTCATATGCAGGGGACATGATGACCTTCGGCGTAGCTACCGCAAGACGTTCCGATAGATTTGCTAGCGGAAGGATCAGATTCCCTCAGTATCTTATGAAAATGTCACGTAGTAAGTCCGTACGCAGAACAAAAAGAGATATCTGTTTGAAACTGGCAGTATTCATGCATACATCTACGAAGCGGGTGGAGCAAGATGTTCTCCCGTACATCAAGATCATAGCAGCTAACAACGCAGATTTCCGTATGTCCATAGTCAGGAACGCTGGCCTGGACTCAGAAGAGTTGGCGTTCTTAATCGGAAAGAAGATCGATTCACCCGAGGTCGTGAACGCCGTGATAGCCGCCACACCGGAACCTTATAAGAAAAAGGATCCTAAAGTCCCAGCTCTAAAGGAAGAATATCCTGAATTGGAAGTTATAACGACCGAAGAGAAACCATCACCTAAAAGCGGACAGAAGAGCCTATTCGATTATTGAGGTTATATTATGGATCCTGATTACAAAGCATTGTTAGAGAAACAACAATACCGCATTTGCGGAGAACATGCGGCAGTCAAGCTCTGTCATTGGGCAAAGGAGTCGATCGCAGGTAAAAGAAAATGTTATAAACAGGATTTCTACGGTATAACGAGTCACCGTTGCCTTCAAATGACACCGGCGATCAATGAATGTAGTCATCAGTGCTCATTCTGTTGGCGAGTCCAAGGACGGGATTATGAAGTTACGGATTGGATGGAACCCAAGGACATGTTGGACTGTCTAATTGAACAGCAACGTAAACTTATCATAGGTTACAAAGGCGACCCTCGCGTTACGCCTGAAGCTTTCGAGGAAGCTAGCAATCCAAATCAGATAGCCGTTTCATTAGCTGGAGAGCCGATAACTTATCCATATCTATCGGATCTCTTCAAAGAATGTCACAGCAGAGGGATGACAACGTTCTTGGTGACCAACGGAACATATCCTGAAAGAATGGAAGCTTTGGATGAGTTACCATGTCAACTTTACGTTACCGTTGCCGCACCAGATAAAAAGACGTATGTTGAAACTTGCAGACCGAAGATCGATGATGGATGGGAACGCATTATGAAAACATTAGAACTTCTTCCATCTTTGGATACTCGTACGGTAATTAGACATACTTTGGTCGACGGAATTAATTTTTATGATACGGAGGGATATGCTAAACTAGACAAAATAGCCGATCCGGATCTGATAGAACCTAAAGGATACGTGTTCGTCGGAGGTTCCAGGCAACGTTTATCTCTAACGAACATGCCATCTTTTGAAAAGATCTTGGAGTTCTCGTCGGAACTCAGTGGACTCGTAGGAATGGAAATACTGAAACAACGTGCTGATAGCCGCGTGGTACTTCTAGGAACTCCTGGTATCGAGACCGACGTTAGGAAGATATCCGCAAGTCGTTTAAAGACGTGAGAATAATTTTTATATTAAGTTTATCCCAGAAGCATCGATAAAAGATAATTACTGTTTTAATTGAAACAGATAAATCAGCAGCAATAGGAC
>CAYJDU010000115.1:0-2853 GCA_964369035.1 uncultured Methanomassiliicoccales archaeon
GGGGGATATTAAGGAATAAGGAAAGGAACAGGGAACTGTCCAATCTCCTCAAACAAGCCCTTGGATCGAGGAACGACACAGACGCCATAATGATAACATCCGGGGACGGAGACTACCTGTTCCCATTTTGGAACGTGGATCTGAGGTACAGCTTTGTGACAGGTGCTCTTTGGTCCAAAAAGAGCGTGGAGGTCAAAGAGGACCTTTTGATTCCAGCCGATTTCACCATCGATTCCGGATGTCTAACAAACCCGTCCTCCGGAGTGACTGATATCTTTACATTAACCCCAGAAAAAAGTATACTGTCCGGACTACGGGGTTCCGAGACCAGCATCAGCGGTGGCGAAGGGGTGGGGGCAATCGCAGATACCGCTAGGGCAGGAAACCCAGGAGCACGGAGGATCATTGTGCCTCTAAGCACCAAGAGGGAGGCCGAGCATCTCACCGAGAATTATCTGGTACAACGTATGCAGAGCAACAGTAAGTTGAAACTCAGCAAACCCTACGTGAAGAACCTCATATACGTTCCTTGTAAGATATCAGGATACACGGTGGTAGTGAGTGGGTTCGGGAAACTGTTACCTGAGAGAATGAAAAGGACGAACATCGATCAATTGATAGTGATATGATCAACGGAGGTAAAAGAAATGAAAAATAAAGAGAAATTGGCGAACAGGGCCCTTTCCACAATAACGAGCGCAATATTCTTGATCTCGTTGGTCGCAGGCCTAGCCGCCTACTATGCGACGGATATGGGAATCAGCATCATTCTATGGATAGTGTTGATCATAATGGGTATAACGATAGCCGTGCTAGCACCTATGCGTAAGAACCTTAGCACAAACTTCGGGCCGAACAACACCGATTACAACTTTGTAATGGGAGTGATGGTCTCCGTTATCGGAGTTGCAGGATATATCTGGGTCTTCACCGACCTTGGCTGGCTTGCCCCAGTAGCACTTATACTTTTAGCTATTGCCGCATTGGCGATAATTTTAGTAGTAAAGAACAACATCCTAGGAAGTGATTGAATATGTCATTAGAAGAGACAGTAGGCGAACAAATAAGGGGAGAAGTATCCCTTATCGAACGCATAGGTCTGTACATTCCCATTTACAGAGGGTATAAAGAAAAGAACCTCCGAAGGGACGAGGACCGGGCCATAAGGCAAGAGGTCGCACGTACCCTTGAGGGGGCTAAGAACGACCTTGCTACGATCCACCGGGCATCCATTGATGACCTGGATCTTATGAGAGACGTAGAGAGAATCGACGCCAAGGTGGACCAATATTACATCTCGGTCAAAAAAGCGGTAAACGGTTACAGTGGATGGCACACATCCGTGAAGATATTGGAGACCGAACTGGACGACCTTGTATCCTGGGATGCCAAACTTATCAATGAGGCAGCTCTCCTAAGGAAAGAGATCGCCGATCTCGTTAACAAGATAGACACAGGCGAGTACGCTATCAAAGCTCCCCTCAGGAACATAGAGAAGTCTGTCGAAAGGATGATAGAGGACTATCATGGCAGAGAAACTGTGATGAAAGGATTCTTGGAGAAGGAGTGAGTTAAATGGTGGCTGAAAAAACAAACGTGATATCTTGGTCTAAACAAGGCCAAGACGATATCATATACGTCTACGACCGGGACGACCTTAGGACTGTGACGTCGGTGACCGTCCCAGAACATGCAGTTGCATTGTTTATAAGGGACGGACAGTTGACAGGCGTACTGGAACCAGGGAGACACGTGCTCACCACGTCGAACATCCCATGGTTGACCAAGATCTACCAAATCGCCCTAGGATACAAGGAGACGCCGTTCAAAGTTCAAGTCATATTCATCTCGTTGAAGATGTTCAACGGGAAGTGGGGCATCAGAGGTATGATCAAAGCCGCTCCCAACTATGATGTGCCTATCACACTGATGTCCAACGGCGACTACCAGTTCCGCATTAAGGACGTGTCGGTGTTCTACACCCAAGTGCTAGGAGGCATGAGCACGTTTAGTACCGGTGATGTGAACTCGTTCATGAAGAGCTTCATAAGCGAACAGATCACCCAGCAGCTCACCAAACAGTACTATATGGAGGTCTATTCGAACCTTGAGAAGGCCTCATCCGCCACCAGAGCGTTAATAGATCCGTTCTTCCAACAGAGAGGAATCGAACTTCTGGCGTTGAAGATTTCCGAGCTCAGGACCACGGACGAGGACCAGGAGAAGATTTTCCAATATCTCCAGTTCAGTTCCGATAAGGGTGAGTCCTTCAAGAAGTACGCCGTGATGGACCGTATGGCAGACGCCATAGGCAACTCGGAAGGAGGGGCGGCCGTCGGAACAGGCATGCTACTTTTCCCTCAGATGTACCAACAGCTCCAACAGAAGGAAGCCGCCGCACAGCCACAGCAACAAGCTCCGGGACAGACTCCCAAGGTTCTTTGTCCGTACTGTGGAACACCTAACGATTATCCGTATAGGTTCTGCGGTAACTGTGGTAAACCGTCACCACAGCAGCAGGCTATGAACGAAAGGACCGACCCTCTGCCCCCGCCTATGATGCAGGAACCCAGGGGATCCGATACCGGTGAGGTCAAGAGATTCAATTCTTGTCCGTACTGCGGCGAGGACCTTAAAGGCCTCAAGAAAACGCCGAAGTTCTGTCCGTACTGCACTGAACAATTAAACTGAAATCCCTTAGCCGGCGTTGGCCGGCATTCTTTCCTTTTTAATTTTATACCATAGATAAATCGTCATACATCCTTAAAATGACAAAATTACACTTTACCATAGATAAACTACGATATTCGTATTAATTATTCGATAATCGACGTAATTCGTTAAACGATTGCT
>CAYJDU010000116.1:0-2786 GCA_964369035.1 uncultured Methanomassiliicoccales archaeon
CGATAGACTTCGGGATCCTGCGTCTCTTGCTAAGGTTCACGGCCTGTGTCCTAGTGTATCTGAATTTAATGTCGCATTTTTCTGGCTGGAAGTCCCAGATCGAAATGATCAGAAGGTCCCCTTCTCTTATCCACATGCGTTTTTTGATCTTACCCGGAATACGGCCCATCCTGGAAACCCCATCCTCGCACATAACGCGAATCTTGGAGGCTCCTAGCAATTGGTCAGCTATTCCGAATATTTCGCCCTCCTTTATGTTGGGCATGCGTATCCTCGATACGTCTTCTTCACCGATTGCCGGTGGTCCTCTATCTGTCATACGTTTCCTATGTCCACAGTCTTATATTAATAATTTCTCACAAAACCGCGTATAAGGCATAAAATCCGTCCGTCCGTACACAAACTATTTTATTCATCCTCCAATATGGACGCCGTAGCGCTCCGGTAGTGTAGCGGCCAATCATTCTGCCCTTTCGAGGCTGACACCCGGGTTCGAATCCCGGCCGGAGCACCAATCCCCTCAATACTTGTGATCGTAAGAGGGCCTACTTTTGAACCCTAGGATGCGTTTACGGTAAGCTACGCTCTTTTCCACGACCTCTTCTATATTCTGTCTATTTATCGCAAAGACTTCGGGGAGTTTCTTTGGGTTCGCCGCTAACATAGCCTCTATAAGGTGGGGATCGGAGAACGACCTGTTCTTTAGGGACTTCCTATCCCAGTTGTTAACAAGGTCCAGAACAGCTTCTATCCCACCGTTATAGAATTCCTGTAGTAGTACGCCGGCCACTGTGCAATCGTTGGAAAGAACGGCCACGTTGCTTCCGCGGACGGCAAAATCAGCACCGTTGAAGGAAAGTGCCAGACCTCCGCTCTCTTTAACGAGCTCCATGGCCTGATAATCCGAGGTATCGCTACCTATGTACGCGGTACCGTCCAGATCTATGGAGGTTTTTCTCCTTATCTCCAACAGGGTATACGCTTTCTCGTTGGAGCCCACGGAGGTCATGGATCGCATTATTGAACTGGCCGAATTCATGGCCAGTAGTTCGACGGTCAGGTCGTCCATGGTCTTCAGAATCTTCACGTCGAGGGGGTGGAGTTCCATAGGTACATCCAACAAGTACTCTACCTTCGGTATCTTTAACGAGGTCACTATGGATGCCGCATCCCTTAGGGTACGGGCATCCTGTCTAGACATATCCTGGGCGTCTAGGTCGACATCGGTGCAGCTTATATTCCCCATGGGAATACCTAGTCCCTCACAGACGTTCATCACGTCATGTTCGTATAGGCTGGTGGTGATGAACGTTGACATAAGGTTCAGGGCGTGCCGCATCGTGGTCCCTGCCTCGGGCATTAGTTCAAGGGTCTCTGCACTGGCATTGTGTATTTGAAGGTCCGTTGCGCCGAAGGCCTTCAGGAACGGGGCCATCATCTTCATCGTGTTCCCGAAGCTATTATTGTCGCGGTTCAGAACATAGGTGCAGAGGGAATCGTATCGTGTAATGACGTCGTAAAAATGTTCGCCGTTACGTACAAAGCGATCGAATATATCTCTGGTCCCGTTGTTCCTGGTTAAAAATCCCCAGCAACTGCAGATGAATTGTTTATCGTTCACGAATCCAAGTTCATCCAGGGTATCAAATTCTGCCAGATGATCACCTCAGTGAAGCGTCAACTTCTTTTGTAAGATCATAAGGTTTTTCTAATTTTTTCGGACCGGCATAAAGCATCTTCTCCTCGATGTGAATAATTCCATCGGCGAAGGCCTTTATCGTTGAGACTATCATGGGCAGTTCGCGTTTCGCACCGTTCTCCCTGATCTTTTTGAACAGAGGTTCTTCCACGCCCTCGTCCTCTCTTATCTGGTCGGCGGTCCTACCTTTAAGTTTCTTTGTGTACTTATGCCAAAGTTCGTCATATCCATGACCCCTTATTGAAAAATGACAATATGAGACAGGTGCGCCACGGTCCCACTCCTCTGTGCAAAGATGCATCATGGCACCTTGTTCATTCTTATTGTTCTCCATAAGTTCCCAGATAACGTCTTCCCATGTGCCCTTAGGCCCATCTGGAAGTGCTGGGTGTAGATTCAATAGGTCGTAGGTGTTACAGGTCTCATCGTCAACCCAAAGCATATAGCCTGCAAGTATTCCTAGATCGAAGTCGTAGACTCCAGTCTTTTCTCTAAGGACCCTTCCGTACTCTGCTCTCCATTTATCCTCGTTATTTTTCCTTAGTTCAGGTCTGAACCTTTTCCAAGAACTTTTAATCAACGGGATTCCGTAGTCGTGTACCATATTGAAGAACATGTCCCTCTGGTCTTTGCGGGGGTTGTCATCTTCTGTGTTATCCCAGTTGCAGAATACAAAAGCGATTTCCACATCCAACTTCCCTTTGGACCTCTCGTCCATTACGGCTTTTAGGAGATTCCTGGAGCCCGAGCCCCTACCTGTTGAGAACCAGCCTATTCGTAGCATTGGAATCATAACCTCAATCGGTGTATTTTATTATATGTCGAAGAGAACCGTGACACTTGGCATTTTTTCGTCCACGGTCAACATGTGATATGTGACGGCTTTTACCTCGGTCCGGGCCTTATGACGCTTCAAATCTAATTTTTCTCCCTTTGCGTAACAGACCACGTTATCCCCTTCGAATTCAACAGAGAATTCGCATAGGAATATACGTTCGGTCTCCTCGATGAAATGCAGTTCTGACAAGAAGTTGTAAAGAAGTTGTTCTATCGTATCGCCACTTACTTTGACGTATATATCCTCTAC
>CAYJDU010000117.1:0-2775 GCA_964369035.1 uncultured Methanomassiliicoccales archaeon
TAATGTAATCGTTCATGTATATTGCATTCTGCGGGCAGGAGCCAACGCACCCGCCGCAATGAAGACATTTGTCAAAATCTACTACTATCACTATCATTTATTTCTCACGCTCTTTGGTCTTCTGGTACGATCATCGCCTCTTCCAGTGCCTTTGCCTCTTCTTTATTTTTCTCTTTCCATTCCGCGAGTGGTACAGAGAACTTTGCCTCGACCTGTTCACGGTACTCCGGTCCGCCGTTATAAGCGCAGAAGGGTATTACCTTCATACCTGGAGTTATGTAATGGATCGAACAGCGCTCGGTCCTAGCTACATCGTAGTTAAAAGAATCTTGGAAGTGCATCCCGCCAATGTACATCATCTTCCACGAGAAGTCTGCAAGAGTCTGTTTAGACTTGTTGCGCATTATGCTCGAAAGAACGCTGACGAACTTCTTTTTTGTTAATCCCGCAGGCATCTTTTCCTCGTGGACACATTTGTTCAGAAGTTTCACTACCTTCAATCCCTTGGTCTTCTTGAACCTGGATTTCGACATCTTGATTGATATTTCCTCCAGTCCGTCGGAGAACATCTTGACATCTATGAATTTCGGTATAGGAGTTATCACTCCATCATCTTCTTGGAACAGATATGTCGCAAGTCCACAATGTGGATGTGCTGTAAAAGTTACTTTCATCTCACCAAGGAATTCAGATGCAAAGTTTGATATCGGAGATACCACAGGGACGGGATACCAGTCCTCGGGATCGGCATATCCGGTCTGATCTTTGAAATTCTTGACCAGGTCGGTAAGGGTTATCCTACCTTCGGACACTTCTTCCCTGGTTATACGTCCTGTGAAAGCCACCGGTTGGAAGTTCACTCCAAGGACCACATCCGCATTCTCAAAAGCAAAATCGGTGATGGCCCCCACCTGATGGTCATTCACCCCGCGGACTAACGTAGGAACAAGGACGATTGAGGGGGTTTTGCCGGTCTCTTTCCTTAACCTTCTGCAGTTCTCGATGACCTTAAGCTTGACGGCAAGCATCTTTCTGTCCCTTGCCTGTAGATAGACATCGTCGGTGATACCGTCGAAAGACAGATAAATCGTGTTCATACCAGCCTGGTTACACGCCTTAAGTTTTTCGTAGTCTTTGGCGAACACTAGGCCGTTCGTGGCGACCATTATCTGGGCGAAATTGAGCTCTTTGGCCTTTTTGATAACATCAACGAGTTTGGGGTAAACGGTCGGTTCCCCTCCCGAGAATTGTACTGCGGTACAGGGGATAGGCTCTTCGGCACGAAGTGCCTCCAACATACGCACTACTTCGTCAAAAGAAGGTTCGTAGACATAACCTGCCTGATTTGCATTGGCGAAGCATATCGGACAGTTCATGTTACATCTGTTAGTCAGATCGATCAAAGCTAGAGCAGTACTGGATTTAACCTCGAACTTCTTTCCGTCGATGAGGAAATTGACGTTGTCACCTTCATCCAAGGATTTATCATGGGGATTTCTGAGGCCTATACCGTCATAGGCAAAGTGTTCAGCCCTGAGATATGCGTCAACGTCGGACCAATATATGTCCGAAAACATTCCGTGTTCAGGGCACTCTTTATCCATGAATACTTTCTCATCTTTTTCATAGATCGTCGCTTCGATCAATTTTCCACATTCTGGACAGAGCGATTCCGTTTTATTAGGAAGTCCCTTCTTGAGTGCGCTATGTTGTGTTGTTAAAGACATAATTAGCCTCATTGAATTAATGAATGAGTATTATTCTTTCTATTAATAAGGCTCGCTGAGATAATACCTATTTTCCACGTATACTAACTGCTGTTACAGCCTTTATGACCTAATATCTTCGATTGATGGCTATGATAATCGCAGGTGATAGAAAAGGCAATATGCCCTTCGCTGTAATCGCAGTGACCATTCTTCTCCTCTCGTTGGGCTACGGCGTAGTGAACTCACAGATCGAGAACGCAGAAGAAAACGTAGATGACGTGACGAAGGAGATAGAGGCTATAGGGAATGCCGTACAGAGGTCGGAATTATTCGTTAACCGAGGATTAGGCGAAATGTTATCTTCCATAGGGAAAGAGAACAACACCCTGTCCTCTAAGATAGAGGATTTTAACTATTCGTCACAGAGATGGATGGATAAACAGTTCCCATCTTTAGAAGGATGCGTAAAAATAACGATACTGGATCTTGATATCAGACTCGCTTCAGAAAATATGAGGATGGATGGATTGGGTTACGCACCTACCTATCTGAAAGCGACCGGTACTTTCACGGCCAGGTATGACTGCGATTCTGGATCTGCCGAAAGAACCGTTAGTATCTCATCCGACGGGAGTTGCGCCCTACCATTGGTGGCCGAGATGGGTTCGCTTTTTGAACTCAGCCTAAGTGGAGACGGATCCGTACTTTCACAGATGATGATGTATCAACTGACCGCACTGGCACAGGAGAGAGTCATAAACGGGTACGGCTCCATAGCCGCGACCGGTAGCATGGGCACTAAACAGATAATAACCGTTGAGGATGTCCAGGAATCCTACGAAAGTTGCGTTTCTGCTATCGAACTGATAAGCTTCAAGAACTCATCCACAGACACGGTTACAGGTTCCGGAAAATTGGACCTGGCCGATATGCTGGTCCCCGATGACGGATATATCAAGATAGATCTGGGTGCGATATATGCACAGGCATTGATCTCGGTCCTGGATAAGATCGTCCTTCAGTGGTCCGATTATTTCTGCGGTAACCTTGTGGTGGACTTTTTGGA
>CAYJDU010000118.1:0-2744 GCA_964369035.1 uncultured Methanomassiliicoccales archaeon
TCGGGGCGACCCTTGTGGATCTTCCTGGAATATATTCCTTATCTCCGTATTCTCCCGAGGAGATCGTTTCCCGTGATTTTCTTCTGGACGATAGTCCAGATGTTATAGTCAACATAGTAGACGCCACCAATATGGAGCGTAACCTGTATCTTACAAGCCAGCTCCTTGATATGGGCATTCCGATGGTGATAGCCCTCAATATGATGGATACCGTCAGAAAGGACGGTACTCTGATTGACATGGAGAAACTCTCCAGATCCTTAGGGTGTAAGGTCGTTGGGATATCTGCGCTTAAGGGCGAGGGTATGGACGAACTTATTGAATCTATGTCTTCAGCGGACCAGATACCTGATCCAATACATCTATCTGATACCGTAGAGAATAGAATATCCGAGATATCTGATGTTCTGCGTGGAAAGGTCCCGGATAAACAGTTAAGGTGGTATTCTGTAAAGTCTCTTGAAAGGGATCAACTGGCTATTGAAAGGATCGGCGATTCATGGGAAGAGGTTTCCAAGATTGTCGAGGCTCTTGAGGAGGCTGAAGATGACGAGTCAGATTCTATCATAGCATCTGAAAGATACGAATCTATCGGTAATATGGTTGTATCTTCGGTGGAGTCTAAAAGATTTTCCACCGATTATACTATATCGGACAAAATAGACAGAATAGTTACCAACCGGTGGCTCGGTCTACCCATTTTTGCAGGTGTGATGTTCTTCGTATATTATATCTCGATAACAACAATCGGCGGATGGGGAACAGACTGGGTTAATGATGTTTTCTTCGGTGATTGGATGATCCCGGGACTTAACGGTCTACTTGAGGGCATGTCAGTCGACCCTGTGTTGATAGCGTTCATCGTAGATGGGCTCATGGCTGGTGTAGGTGCGGTTCTAGGGTTCTTGCCACAGATGTTGGTGCTGTTCTTAATGCTCGTTATACTGGAGGACTGTGGATACATGGCTAGGATAGCCTTTGTCATGGACCGTGTGTTCAGAAGGTTCGGGTTATCTGGAAAATCGTTTATCCCTATCCTTATAGGGACAGGATGTGGAGTCCCAGGAATAATGGCTTCTCGTACCATAGAGAGTGAAAGAGACAGACGTATAACTACGATGACCACCACATTCATACCATGTGCAGCCAAGCTTCCGATAATTGCATTGATCGCTGGAGCGTTGTTCAATGGTTCAGCATTCATTGCGGTGGCATCTTACTTCATCGGTATACTTGCCATATTGATATCTGGCGTGATACTGAAAAAGTGGCCCTCCCTTTCTGGAGCTCCATCTGAGTTCATCATGGAACTTCCGCCTTATCACGTCCCTGGTATATCGACCGTCGCGAGGTCTACAATGGAGAAGGGATGGTCCTTCGTAAGGAAGGCTGGTACGTTCATACTGCTGGCTTGTGGACTGGTTTGGTTCCTTTCCACGTTCAGTTGGGGACTTGTGATGGTCGATAACATCAATGATTCGATCTTAGCTTCCATAGGCAACGCAATCACGTGGATATTTGTACCTCTAGGATGGGGTACTGAATGGCAGTTCACCGTGGGCACGATAACAGGATTACTTGCTAAAGAGAACGTCATCGGTACCTTCGGGGTATTGTTCGGGTTCTCTGAGGTAGCCGAGGCAGGAAATGAGATATGGTCCATGATAGCCGGTATGATTACACCTATCGCAGGATTCTCTTTCTTGGTATTCAACCTTCTATGTGCTCCATGTTTCGCAGCTATAGGTGCGATGAAACGTGAACTCGGGACATGGAAGGCAACAAGTGTAGCAGTACTATACCAGACCGGTCTGGCATATGCGGTATCATTGGTGATCTACCAGGTCGGTAGGTTGATCATATACGGGATCTTCGGGTTCTGGACCGTGGTGGCCTTTGCCACTGTGGCCCTGATAGCCTACGTATTCATCAGTAAGGAACCATTCTCTCGAATGAAACACAAGATATCGGAGGTAGCAATATGAACGCTGCAACGATGTCCGTAGGACTCATTGTAACCGTAGTGCTTATCCTAGCCTCATATTTCTCGATAAAGTACTTGAGAAGTGGGAAGTGCGATGGCTGTAAAGGTTGTGACAAAGGGAAAAAGAGGTGATCCTACGTACATACGCGGTATCAAGTGACACTAGATCAACTGCCGGACCTGCCTCCGAACGGTCCAGCAGTAGTAAACCCTTTATTTTATTTTTTCAACTTTCAGGAAATATATACTTAAAGTAGGTTCAATCATCCTGAATGTACCAGATGATTGAAGTCTGATAATTTATCATTAATTTTATCGGACTCAATATATCTTTAATTCAGCCCTATATTATTTTATGATTCGTTTTAATAGACATCTATCTATCCGCCAATATCGATAATTATTTTGCAGATCTTATAGGTTGATCCGATAACGTTCAACTGTCCATACTGTGATCATTTGAAAAAGATCCCCTTTCTTGTAAGTTTTATCCCTGCGGTCTGGAATCCTTTAACCTGCATACCCAGTATCAATTTTTTATCATCTAGATAACTTTCAACAGCTTTTATTCCACTGGGACAACTCATAACGATGATAGTATCTGCATCCTTAGCTTTAGCCATCATTTTACGTTTGGTCCTTGCATTAGTTGAACATAATCCTTTGACGGTCATGAAATCAACAGAATTGTATTTTTTCCTTAATTCGGAACTAATCATCTCTATTTCTGCTTCAAGGGGTATAGGCCTTAATAAAAGGC
>CAYJDU010000119.1:0-2732 GCA_964369035.1 uncultured Methanomassiliicoccales archaeon
ACTTTGCCAAAGCCCTGCCTAACTTGGTGGACCCAAAGCCTATGAGCAAGATGTCTGAGTTGTACAATCTGACCGTTATCAACACGGTTACTATGGCAAATATAACATTGTATATCATGCCGGCCACAACGATAAGGTAGTTGCCGAACATCAGGTTCTGCATTATCATCATTGGATGCGAGAACGGGATAACGAACATCAATGCCTGCATCCCGGTACCCAATGAACTCCAGCTTGTGAACATGAAAATCATCATTGGTATGATCGCAAGAACGGTTATGGGCAAGGTCATAGTCTGTGCGCTCTTATAGTTCTTAACGAAAGCTCCTAGTATCATACAAAGACCCAGTGCACACATTATCGATACGAATACCACAAACATTATGATGACCCAGTCCAAGGGTCCGAGGGTAAGTCCGTAATCTGCCAGATTTATACCTCCGATGTTCTGTGACATATTCTGCATATAGACGTACATACCCGCCATGTAAGCTATCCCGTAAACAAGGCCCATTATCGCTGAGGCTAGTATCTTACTACTGACTATCGTGGATCTTTTGACCGGTAACGTAAGTAACGTCTCCAAGGTCTTGTTCTCCTTTTCATTACCCATAGAGGAGATGACAATGCTACCTACCACCATGATCACTATCATGATTACTATGGGTACCACAAGGGTCTGGGTCATCATCGTATTGCTTATCTGCATCGGTGTGACGCCTGGAACAAGGTTCCCATTTATGTATGTGAAATTACTGGCAGCGTTAAAAGAAACGGGATTCTTAAGGAAGGTAGAGGAGCCAGGCGAGGTCTCTCCATCTATTATATGGGTAGATATCCTCGAATTGATCAAATTGATTACCGCGGCAACTATCTCTGAATCCATACCACTGATCATCCCGGTGCCTTCAGTGATGAAATATGCCCGAATCTCGCCTTTCTGCGATTTGAGGATATTTATGCTGAACTGACTATCTATGACGATGGTACTGGTGATCCCTAGTTCCTTCATTGTGGCTATCAGATCATCGCCATCTTCTATGGTCTCACCACCGACCGGCAATATCGTTATCAAGTGGCCTTCTAAATCTTCAGGTGCATAGATGCTCTCGATGGCGTCCATTGCCATGTCGGAATATTCACCATCGTCATAATTCAGTACCCCAAAGGTAGGTGGTTTGGACGCCTCATCGGTCTGAGTTCCTATCATGAACCCAAGGCCTATGAAAATGATCATGACCACGGCTATCGACATTATAGATTCTATATTCAAAAGCTCCCTCAGCTCTTTTTTCATCAGGTTGAGAAGTTTATTCAACAGACTTCACCCCCTTGATGAATACCTCTTCTAGGTTCTTGGCATCGTATTTTCGAAGGAGTTCTGCTGGTGTGCCCTGCATGATTATAGCTCCCTTGTTTATCATCGCCACCCTATCACAGAGGGATTCCACCTCGAACATGTTATGGGATGAAAGTAGGACGGTAACGCCGGATTTTGCTATCTCTCGGATGAGTTCCCTGATGTCATGTGCGTTCATAACGTCGAGACCTGACGTGACCTCGTCCATTATTGCGAACTTAGGGTCGGTCATAATGGCCCGGGAGATCAATAGACGTCTCATCATCCCTTTACTGTAGGTGTTCACTTTACTATCGATCCTATCCCCGAGGTTTGCAATATTCATGCCTCTCTGGCACATGATCTCGGTGTCCTCGCCTTTGGTGAAGAAGCCTGCTATAAAACGTAGATATGTACGCCCGGTAAGGCCTTTATAGGCGCCCGCATCCTCTGGCAGGTAGCTGATACATTCCCTTACCTTCTCGCCTTCCGTAGCTACGTCATGACCGCAGACTGATATTGTCCCCGAAGAGATCGTGATAAGTGTGGAGATCATCCTTAGGGCAGTGGTCTTCCCTGCACCGTTAGGGCCGATGAGGCCGAATATCTCTCCTTCTTTTATTGAGATACTGATATCCTTTACAGCTTCGATCCCTCCGTAGAACTTATGTACATTTTCTACACGCAGAGCATCCATAAAATCTGCACGCGAGTGCAACTTAAATAATTGTTGCAATGTGGCTGGGATATCATTTAGAATATTAATTCCGGACCTGAGGTCCGTAAATTATTTCACTCGTTGACAGGTGCAACGTTCCCGAGAGCATTGTTAATAGTCTCTTGAAGGGACTTGTACTTGTCCTGTAACGTCTTAACTTGACGGTCCATACTTTTTACACGGATATCTAAAGTCTCGATGGAGTCCTCTATGTCCGTTGTGATGGCTTCTTTGTCGTCTACCTTGATCAGCAAGGAGCCTGCGTTCTTGTAAACGTCTCCTGATGCTTTCCCAAGTTCTTCCAGTGTACGTTTGAGTTCTCTGAGCTGTGCGTCCATCTGTCCCTTCTGGGCGTTGAGGTTCCGCAACTGTTGTTCTATCTGTTGGAACTGCGTAATCTGGTTCTGGAGCTGGGGGCTTATTCCGTTCATTGTTATCACCTTATTATGTTCTCTATGTCCTCTATGATCGCTATGCTCTCTAGATAGGAGTTCAACGCGGCCCTCATAGCTGAGGAGTCCGCGGCTGATATCTCCACTATGGCCGCTCCCCCCTCGGAACCCACGGAAACGTGGGTACGAGGGAGTTCCCCAGTCTCGGGTCCTACCGAAGCTACTATGCTTTCAGCATTTACGGACCCGATCCTGAGGACTGCGGTCAGCATGTGATCAGTCT
>CAYJDU010000120.1:0-2673 GCA_964369035.1 uncultured Methanomassiliicoccales archaeon
GTGGATATTATCTCTACACCTTTGGATTCTAATTCCTTGGAAAAATCAACAATACCCGTCTTGTCAGAAACGCTGATGATCGCCCGTTTAATCTTTATCAGTCCGATTCCTCCACATAAGAGGCACTAATCCTAAACATACGTAGGGTCATAATAAGATGGTTCTACTAAAATATATCATTGGGCGGCCCACGAAGGGGCCGCCTGGAAAAAGTTTATTCAGAAAAAGTTCTCGAATACCCGTTCAGCACGATTTTCCAATGTCTCCACACCGGTGACTCTGCTTGCCATCTCGGTGAGGGTGACTATATCCTCGTACTCGATGGAATCAAAGGTGAACCTACGGGTTCCTGCCATCAACTGCTTAAGACCCTCGCCCAACCTCTCATGGAGATAGGTGAACAGAGCTACGCCACCCCATGGGATGTCCTTTCCAAGTTTCTTTTCAGGGAACATGTCGCCGACCGTCTTAGCAGAGATCATGTAGGTCTCTGGGCTATCGCCATATTGTTTCACGAAACTTACTGGCAACTTTTTGTTGGCCGCAAGGTCGGCGAAATGCCTTCCTTTCATAGCCGCGGCGATGGGTGCCCTTGCCATAGCGATGGACTTACATATCGGACCGTCCCCCATATCGGAAAGTGCAAAGGCCTTGTACATCTGTGATTCGTTGACGAAACCCCCTGCGAAAGATATGTCCGGTACGTACATGCCCTTTTTCTTCATTATCTTAGCACAATCCATGACCTGTGCAAATAACCAAATCGTTGGGGTGCTGAGTTCGTTCATGTGCATGATCGGGGACATCCCCGTACCGCCTCCGGCACCGTCGAACGTAAGTAGGTCGATCTTAGCTTCGGATGCCACGTTCATTGTGAACGCCACAGCTTCTGGTTTGTAAGCTCCAGTCTTCAGGAACACATTCTTTGCACCTATGGACCTGAGGTTTTCCACATCTTCCACGAAGGACTTGTGCTTCGGGAACCCGACACGGCTGTGTCTTTCGAAAGATTTGAAAGTACCTGCCCTAAAGGCCTCCTGAACCGAGGGGTCCTCGGGATCCGGTACTACTACGTATCCCCGAGCCTTGAGTTCTAAAGCCCTCTCGATGGAAGATAACCTTACCTCGCCACCGATGGCTTTCGCACCTTGACCCCACTTGCGTTCGATAACGTCCACGTCCAGCTTCGACAGTACGTACTCGTCCACACCTGCACGTATATCCTCAACGTTGGTCTGAACCACGATACGTCCGTTCTCCCCGTCCCAGAAATCTGTGTACGAACTGACACGGAACTCCATGTCTTTGGAAGATTGTACCTTGCCGTTAGAGTACACAGCCTCGCTGTCCATGCCACAGACATTCTCTCCTATCACTTCACAGACGCCGGCCATGGCCGCCCCGGACGCCAGTTCACGCCAGTTGGTCTTAGCCACCGCTGTTGACCCCAGTCCCGCTATATGGAAAGGCAAGGACATCTTTATCGGGCTTTTTCCCCTAGAACCTATGACCGTATTGACTTTGGCGTTTTCGAAGAAGGCTATATCGGAATCTGCCTCGATACCTTTGGCATCCAGAAGTTCCGCCATGATCTGGAAATGTGACCAATCAAGGAAATAATTCTTGCTGGAGGCCGCGGTGCTCTTCCCGAAGTGCTCTTGACTGGGATACAGGACCTCACGACCTCTGAATGCTCCCTTGGAGACCTCGCACAGTACGTTGCAGTCCTCTGTGCATACTGGGCACATACCGCTTGTGGGGCATACGTCCTTGACACGGGAGACCGTGTCCGTAGTAGATTTTGAATTCTCGATTATGTACATTTTTTTCCTCTGTTCAGCGATTACGCCGTATAATCACAAGTATGCATCCGCATATTATAAATTTACTTATGTCGTCGATAATTTTTGATATTATTAGACGTTTGTCTAATTGAATACAATATTTTTAGAGAAATGCAATATATTGCCCACTCATAATAGAATAAAGAGATGTTTTGTCTGTTTAACGTTAAAAGTTAGTGAGATAACGTTCCTGAACACGTATATCCATTGTACGGATAGGATTGAACAACAGAACATAATATCTACAGGTGCCTTACCGACTGATGAGAAAGAAGGACCTGGAGATCGCACTTGAACGTCTTGACAAACAGACCAAGTACGATGCGTCATTAGAACAATATCCTACCCCTGCTATCGTCGTGGCCGATATCATGTTGAACGCACATCGGAAAGGCGATGTCGAGGGTCTCAAGGTCATAGATCTGGGATGCGGGAACGGAGTATTCGCAATAGCTTCAGCCCTGATGGGTGCTGGTGCATCTATCGGATATGACATATCCCAAGATGCTGTCGATGTGGCAAAAAAGAACGCCATTTCGACCGAAGTGAGTTCGGAGTTCTTCGTTTCGGACGTAAAAGACGTATCCGATGGAGCCGACACGGTGTTCATGAACCCGCCTTTCGGATGTCAAAACCGCAATGCGGACCGACCATTCTTAGATAAGGCTATGGAACTATCGGAATGTGTGTACTCATTACACAAGGCAGAAACCGTGGATTTCGTTATAAAGTACTGCGAGAAGAAACATAGAAAGGCGTCCCTTTGTAAAATATATAAGTACGACATCCCTCATATGTTTGAATTCCATAGAGAAACGAAACGCAGCAT
>CAYJDU010000121.1:0-2656 GCA_964369035.1 uncultured Methanomassiliicoccales archaeon
GTGAGGGAGCGAGCTAAGGCTCGACGCGGGCCCGTCTAAATTTGCTATTTGAGCTACACGGAATTAACGCGTGCGGATAGAACAGGTCTTATCGCTGACTCCCTCATGTAAATATTGTCGAGGCAGTATTAATCACACTTGGTCCATCCGCATGCCTTGCATACGTTACATCCGCCTTGGAACTCTAATTCCGACCCACATTTTGGGCAAGGATTGATAACTTTCCTGACAGGCTCCGAAGGGATATTCTCAATACCTTTCTTCTCAATCTGCATTTCCTTCCACATGTCAACAAGCACGTAACCTATGGCCGCAGGGCAGCATGAACCTTTACTGGTATCGTGTTTCGTGAACGTGCGTACCGTATATGACGGACAGGAGCCACAGCTCTTTAGCTGGTCCACGATGGAATACACATCGCATCCACTCCTGGCGGCAAGGGATATCATCCTAGAAAGGCCTATCATGAAATTATTACATCCGCCAGTAGATCCTTTGTTAAGATACGCCTCTACAAGGTCCCCTGTCTCAGGATCGAAGAACGCCGTACAATGTAGACTTCCGCATCCCGTAGTAAGCTTACGTTTCTTGCCTACCACGTTATCCGCCACCTCTAGGACCGAACCGCGTCTCTTCTTCTCTGCTTCAGCGGCCTCCTTATCCAACCGCTCTTCTTCTTGGGACTTCTTTGGCGTCAGGATACTATCACGTTTGCATCCATCCCTGAACACTGTGATACCTTTGCAACCCTTTTCCCAGGCGTACATGTAGATATCTTCCACATCTTCCTCCGGGAAGTCCTTATGTAGATTGATAGTGGAACTTATGGAAGCATCGATGCGGTTCTGCCATGTGGCCTGCATATCTATGCGTTCTTTGTAATCCAGTACCTGTGCGTTGGTAAAGTAATCAGGTAGTTCAGAATCGTCCTGGTATCCGTATTCTTCCATAAACTCCTTGACCACGGGGGTGTAAACCCTATAATATTCGTCCTTGTCGGAAAGGGAGACGGTCCTACGTTCGTAATAGTTAGCAAATATCGGCTCGATACCGCCGGATATCCCCAACATGGTGGATATCGTACCTGTGGGTGCGATGGTAAGAAGTTGCGAGTTCCTTATCCCATGTATCGCAACCAGGTCCTTTGTCTCCTGGGTGGTGTTCTCCTTGAAATAAGGGGACTCAAGAACTTGTTCCACCACACATTTCGCGAACATCCCCTTCTCAGAAGCTATCAATGCGGATTCGTTAATGGCCGTATCGGCCATCATGAACGATAGTTTATCGCAGAACTCTATGGATTCTTGAGAACCATATTTGAGCCTGAGTTTTATCATCATGTCAGCTAGCCCCATTATGCCGAGACCAATCTGTCTCCATTCTGCCACGGATTTCCTCTGTTCCTCGAGAGGATGTAGCGGAAGTCCTTCGTCTAGAACCTCGTTCAGACCACGAACGCTTATCCTAATGGCGTCCTTGAATTCTTCTTCCATGAACATCCCATCTTTGTTGACAAACGCAGCAAGGTTCACGCTCCCTAGAAGACAGCTACCTCCTGGCGGAAGGGGTTCTTCGGCACATGGGTTCGTACCCGCGTATTCAAAGTCCGGGAACTCACTAAGTAGATTCCAATCAGATATCCTGTCCCAGAAAAGACATCCTGGCTCCCCATAATCCCAGTTCGCACTACAAAGTTTTTTGAAGAATGCGTTGGCATCAAGTTCTTTCCTCGTAGTCTCATCTGTCTCTGGTCTCGTAAACTTTTGAACAAAAGTCTCATTGTCCCTAACCGCACGCATGAACTCATCGGTCATACGGATGGACATATTAGCTTTGGTAACACGTTCAAGGTCTGTTTTAACGCCCATGAATTCTTCTGTGTCCGGATGTTCGCAGGAAAGAGTAAGCATAAGGGCACCGCGACGACCATGTTGGCCGATCAGTCCAGTGACCATGGAATATAGATCTGTAAAGGAGACCGATCCAGAGGTTTCAGATGCGGTATTGTTTATCTTTGCGCCTCTTGGAGCAAGTTTTGTGAGGTCTATGCCTACGCCCCCACCGTAACTGAAGGTCCTAGCAAGTTTACCAGCAGCCTCAAATATTGATTCAATGGAGTCCTCAGGTGGTGTGAGTACGTAACAGTTAGAATATGTGACCTTTATTCCAGATTTGTGAAGTCCACGGTTGGCCAGTATGCGTCCGCCGAAAAGGAATTTTTTCTCGGCCAGCATCCTACGGACGTCTGCATTACCTTCGGATATGCGATCGAGCCAATTCTCAAAGGTCTCTCCGCTGTAACAGTATTTCTTCTGCCAAATGTCTATCCCTATCTGATTGTCACGTCCGACCCAATCTTCAATCTCCATATCTCAACTGTCTCCTTGTGCTGTGATACTTTCGGAATAAATAATGACTTCTAAAGCTGGATGAATAAGAAATATTGGTCATTAAGAATAAAATAAAGTTAAAATCAGTATCGCGTGACCACTGAATGAATGTTTATAGATTAACGTTAAAAAGTAGGAAAGCATTAGCGTCTATCAAAGCAACGTATCCCGTTCGATGTCGACCTAAAAAATGAAAAATTATATAATGGTCGAAACTATGGGTATCACAGTCCGATGGACTATTCTTATGTTCAAATATGTGAGGT
>CAYJDU010000122.1:0-2614 GCA_964369035.1 uncultured Methanomassiliicoccales archaeon
ATCATATACGCTTAGATCAGTGATATCGATGCCGTAGTGTTTCATATATCTCTTGGCTTCGGACTCCTCACGTTCGGTGGTCTTCACACAGGCCCGTTCAAACTCTTCATCCTCACGGGAACTTATACGTCTCATCCTGACCTCAGGACTGGCGTAAATGTATATCCTGAACGCTTCGATACCTTTTATCTTGGTGAGATATGCCGAAAGCCTTGATTCTAAAATTATCTCGTCGTTGTCCCTAGCTACCTGAAGGATCACAGAGTCTATCTCACGGTCTATGGAGGGGTCGTTCTCGGCCATCGCCCCTAGTTCTGCGACGGATACACCTCTTTGTACCGCTAGATCTCTGAAAGCTTGACCGAATATCGCTGGACGACACCCCAGTATCTTAGAAAGCTTTGAGCAAGCGGTGGACTTCCCTGAACCGGGAGGACCGCTTATAGTTACCCTCATTATACCGCGGCCGAAAATTCTTCTTCCAGTTCCGCTAGACGCTTTGTAAGGAGGAAGTGCCTGACGGTCTTGTTGACCAATTGTCCTATCGGGATACTGATCAATGTGTATATCAGGATCCAAGACGGAAGGACGAATGACGACAAGAGGTTCACACCTTCGGACCATGGAACGTTGATCAATGTATCGACCACGTGGTTATTCAAGAAATAGAACACCCAGGCATAGATAGGTATAACGATTAACATCGTCACAGGCATGACCTTCATCTGATCCTGACTGGCACTCATCGATGCGGCCATGATCTTGGGCTGCTGTTCTGTGAGTTTCTTAATCTTATAGAGATTGTTCTCCAACCTTGCAGTACGCATTTCCTGGTTGAACTCTTTCTGAATGTGCTGATTCCTCGCCATCTTGATGGGGTCGCTCATAACCGATCTGACGATACTGCTGGCGGAGGTCATTATGAGCCCTGCCAATATCAACGTCGAGACGGGATATAATCCATCGAACCCTATGTACTGGAACACAACGTGGAGATATGATCCCACCTGTTCACGGTAGATCATGATTATGAACATTATCCCCATTGCGAATAACATTCCCAGCATTGTGTTCTTGGGCATCGGGGGAGTGTTTTCCATCGAACTGCTCATCTGACCCTTCATAGCACTCGGACTTCCTGGATTAGCCATTATCACTCACTCCCGAAGAACCCTCTCATAAGAGGATTCATCTCCATCATCTGCTCGCGTCCCATGGATTCATAGAACTTGATTAGAATACCTACCGTTAACAGTACACCAGTACCTCCAGCGTGCCCTGTCGTACCTAACATATCGGCGAAAGCCGCAAGGGCTCCGATCAACGCACCTGAAATTATAGTAATGGCTGGAATATAACGATCCAGCACTCGTTTCATAACTCTCGGGTCCTTACGGAATCCTGGTATCTGCATACCGCTTTTTTGGATCTGTTTAGCTACCGAATCGGATCCTAGATTCGTGGTCTGCACCCAGAATTTAGCAAAGAATATCGAACCTATCACCATCACCGACATGTATATCGCCATATGCGATAAGTTTGCGATGGCCCCGTGGCTATTGCCGTACCGCATCGGATCCAGTATAGGCATCAGCCATGACGACAGCCCTGTGGGCGCCGACAGATACCAGGCGAGACCTCCGGCTGCAGAGGTAGATCCTGGCTCGAAAAATCCTATAGAAGTGTTAGCTCCTAATCCTGGAATTCCGCTCAGGAAATCATTTGTAAAGAACAGTAACGCGAACATGCTGACGTTAGCTAGCAATGCGGACATGAGTATGACCGGGATGTTGCTTGCGTACAGCAGTTTGATCGGATAACGTCCCCTGGCACCTCTGGCACTTCCATGGGAGAGCGGTAGCTCTATCCTTGTGGACTCCAGATATGCCACTACAAAGAAAATCAGTATCGTACACAACAAAGCTACGAGAGAGTTAGGTTCCCCTAGGAATATGCTCTCGTAACCCCAACTGGACATTTCTGCCGAGTTGGTGTTGGTCAATATGTATATGGCCTTAGGGATGGTTCCAGCGGGCGTGTTATCCATGCCCAAGGGAATATCCCCTGATATTGGGTTCCAATTCAAAGTACCAGTGAATATGGCCTCTGACACACCTGCAGCTATGAACAAGGATATACCGCTACCGATACCCCATTTGGATATCAGTTCGTCCATAAGGAACACAATGTAAGAACCAGCGCACAACTGAGCAATTATGATCAGTTTAGCGCCGCCACTGCCGGCCGCGTCAACTAATCCAGATGACGGTACTAAGTACCCGAACACCTGAGGAGCGGCCTCAAAAATTATCATTACTATAACAAGTAGCTTCAGTGTGGACTGATAGCATGCCTTGTCGTCACGTTTCGTCAGATCGAGCTTTATTATTTTCGCTCCGACGAACAATTGCATTATGATGGAAGCTGTTACGATCGGACCGATACCTAACTGAAGTATCGTTCCCGATGCACCTGCCATGATCGTCCTATACTGGGCGAACATGTCCATAGTCTGACCTTGATCCAACCCGTAAATGTACACATTGGTCATTACGAAGTACAACACCAGGACGACGATGACCCACATCATCTTCGTCCTGAAGTGTACATGCCC
>CAYJDU010000123.1:0-2557 GCA_964369035.1 uncultured Methanomassiliicoccales archaeon
ATATCCTATGATCTTAGCCTTTATCCCTGAATCCACTATCTCGCGGACCATCATGTTCTGGTCCTTCCTCCACATTGGGGCCAGTACTTTCAGGCCAAGGTCCCCGCAAACACGATTCACGCGGTCCATCTGATAGTCGGACCAAACCGCACCAAGGACCACACCATCTATATCCAATCCTAAAAGTGATCTTGCGAGACCTTCCATATCGCCTTCCTCTGTCCCGTCGGTGGTCCCTATGATGTGTTGTCTATCCATGGCCTCGGCCATCGCTGGAACCATATCGATATTCGGCACGTGGAATATCCATGACGTCTCGCCGATAGGGCTGATACTGATTATGTATGGTACTTCATGCCCCGACTGTATTGCACAGTACATAGAGAAAACAGAATCCTTCCCTCCAGAGAACAGAGAAGCTAAACGCATAGGTCCGTCAAGAGGGTCAGATTAATTTAACATATCCCTATACAGGAGTATGAACGTAGGGGAAATGACTCGGGACGAGTTTGCAAAAGCCGTCAAGAAAAAACCTGTAGCGATATTTGTGATAGGCGCTACTGAGGCTCACGGGCCCCATCTTCCTTTGAACAGTGACACTATACAACCTATGTGGATTGCAGAAGAACTCGATCGTAGACTGGAGAATATCCTAGTGCTACCGCCAATGAACTACGGCTTACATTCCTCTACAAAGAACATGCCTGGCACCATATCCCTTACCTTCGATACCATGAGGGCCGTGGTCTACGACATACTTACTTCCTCTTATGAGAAAGGTATTGAAAAATTCGTAGTTATGACTGGCCACGCAGGTTCGGGACATATGACAGCTTGTTCCGAAGCGTGTAAGCGTTTTGTCCGAGAGACCGATTGTAAGGTCATGTTCCTCACCGATTACGATATTGCCGAGAAATATCCAGGTTTAGAGAATAACAGAGGCGACGGTCATGCTGGTATGCTTGAGACCTCTAGAGTCCTAGATATACGTCCTGACCTTGTGAACGACGAACGTCCAATAGGATTATACTCGGACCATGGTTTTATGATTCTTCGCAACGCGGAAGCCTGTTTCCCCATGGGGTTGGCTGGTGACACCACAAAGTCGTCATCGGGTATCGGGAAAAAAGTGAATACGTACGTTGCAGACAAACTGGAAGAGATGATCCGAAATGACCTTATCTGATATCGATAGACTCAAGAAGATAGCCGCTGAAGCAGCTGCGGACGATTACATAAAAGACGGCATGATAGTCGGACTGGGAACTGGCTCAACGGCATTCTTTGCCATAAAGAGGATAGGAGAAAGAGTTTTGAAGGAAGGATTGGAACTTACCTGTGTCTCCACTTCTGAAAAGAGTGCCCAGCTGGGAAAATCATGTGGACTGAATATCGTACCTTTCGAAGGTACTGAGAAGATTGAAGTCACAATAGATGGGGCTGACGAGATCGATCAGTCACTTCAACTGATCAAAGGGTTAGGAGGTGCACTCCTCAGAGAGAAGATAATCGCTTTTGCTACTAAGAAAGAGATAATAATCGCCGATGAATCGAAACTCGTGGATACCTTGGGGGCCGTCTCACCGCTTCCGGTGGAAGCCCTCCGATTCGGATACGAACGAACGAAATATGCGCTTGAAGAACTGGGGTGCCATGCCACCCTCAGGACAAAAGACGGCGAGATATTCATCACCGACGGTGGCAACTATATTTACGATTGTAAGTTTGAAAGTATCGAAGAGCCAGACTATTTAGAGTCCTGCTTGAACAATATACCTGGAGTGATAGAGAACGGACTGTTTCTGAACATGGCCTCCATAGCGATAATCGCCAATAAGGACGGTACCATCGACACTATCAGAAGGACCTAAGATAACACATACCGCCGTTGATATTCAGGATTAGATTTCGAGCCATCTCTTCGATCTCTGAAGCAATTGCTGAGAAATCCTTTGAAAGATAGTATTTATGTTTAGGCCTACCTTTATTCTCAGTATGTATCTGCTCTACAGATAACCAGCCTTTAACTCCTATATCTTTTACCGCGGCGGAAACGCTGGGTTGTCCGATTCCTAACGCGACCTCCAATTCGTCGGAGGTTACCTCATCGTGTTCAGCCATGTAAATTAAGACCTTTACACTGTTGCGGCTCATATCCAGTGCGACAAGAAGATTCTCCGCTAAGTCTTGATTGCCAATTAACATATAAATCGAACTTGGATTTAGTAATATATTAATGTTTCTTCTTAAGTGCGTGTTATTGGTCATAATAACCGTTAGTTACATCCAACATACACAATATTAATGATAACTTTAAATTTTTATACATATGGGCCGAATGATTGAAATATGACGATACGAATGAATTATGGAATCAGTTAAATAAAAACCGTACACATTTCGCCTAAGTTTTTGTCTCTCTATCTATACCCGCGTATTAGAGGGGGACATTAGGGGTGAGTTTATTTATACGTCCTCAATGTTAGCAAGTTTTGTCCCAATGGACGAAGGTGACTTGATAATGAAAATGCCCAGGGCTATCAAGACTTACTGTCCT
>CAYJDU010000124.1:0-2429 GCA_964369035.1 uncultured Methanomassiliicoccales archaeon
GGTGAACTGACATTTGCCGGTTTCCCAGTTCCAGGTGCATTTATTTTAACGACCAACTCTTATGATTATTTTTTTAATATTAATAACTTGAAAAATATCGTAGAGAAAGAGTTGCTTACCATAGATGAAAGATCTGATCAGAGCCTGGCTGATGCGTCAGACCGTATCAGGACAGCGATCGAACAAGGAATTATCCCAGAGGATCTTAAATCCGAGATAGTCTCCCAATATAACGTACTATTTCCGAAGGGGAAAAAAGGGTTCGTTGCCGTTCGGTCCAGTGCCACCGCTGAGGACTTGCCTGATGCAAGTTTTGCAGGTCAGCAGGATACTTATCTTAATGTGTCCGGCGAAGCGGACCTCCTGGACAAGGTCAGAAAATGCTGGTCATCACTGTTCACAGCCAGAGCGATATCATATCGTCAGAAATGCGGATACGGTGCAGAGGATATCAAATTGGCCGTGGTGGTCCAGAAGATGGTCAACTCGGACATATCAGGTATAATGTTCACTGTAGACCCAAGCTCTGGTGCAGACCACATAATCATCGAGGCCGGATACGGTCTTGGTGAAGCTATCGTCGGAGGGGAGGTCACCCCTGACACATACGCCGTGGACAAGAGGGAGATGAAGATCGAAAACAGCAAGACCAGGATCTCCACTCAGAGCTGGATGTATGTACGAGGAAAGACTGGAGGCGCAGTCAGGAAGGATATCGATACTAAGATCCAGAACGTCCAAAAAATAACTGACGACAGGATACTTGAGATCGCCGAGATAGGGAGGCAGATCGAGATCCACTACCAGAGACCCATGGACATAGAATGGTGTATCGAGGACGGTAGGGTATACATCGTCCAAGCACGTCCCATAACGGCCATCGGAGACTCTGCTACCAATGAGTGTGCAGATGTCGAGTCCACTAAAGGGAATATAATCACATCCGGCATGGGAGCTAGTCCTGGACTAGCCACCGGACGCGTCATAGTGTATGATACGACAATGAGCCTAGACATCATCAAGGATGGGGACGTCTTGGTAACTAAGATGACCATGCCTGACATGGTCCCTGCCATGAGCCGTGCCGTAGGGATAGTCACCAACGAAGGTGGGATGACCTGCCACGCTGCGATCATTTCAAGAGAACTAGGTACGCCATGTGTTGTAGGTACTGGTAACGCCACCACACTGCTGAAGGACGGTATGATCGTCACAGTTGATGGTACGACAGGTATGGTCTACAAAGGCGAGGTCAAGAAGAAGGATAAATCTTCTAAGGCCGATGTCCATTATGTGAATTCTGAACTCGCACCGGTCACTGGAACCAAGATCATGGTCAACATGAGCATGCCCACTAAAGCGGAGGAGGTCGCCGAACTTCCCTGCGACGGTGTAGGGTTGATGAGAAGCGAGTTCCTTTTCACCAACTATATTGGAGAACACCCGATGTATGTCATCGCCGACGGAAGGTCGGAAGAACTTATAGAAAAATTGGCTGAAGGGATCTCCAAGGTCGCTAGGGCGTTCTACCCTAGGCCTGTGGTCCTTAGAACATCTGACTTCAAGACTAACGAATACCACGACATGAAGGGAGGCGCAGACTACGAGCCAAGCGAAGATAACCCTATGATCGGATGGCGGGGATGCTCCAGATACGTATCCCCAGAATTCATGGATGCTTTCATCTGTGAATTAGAAGCGATAAAAAAGGTCAGGAACGAAATGGGTCTGAAGAATCTGCACATCATGTTGCCCTTCGTCAGGACCATACAAGAAGTCAAGGACATAACCAAGATCATGGAAGACGTCGGCCTCAGAAGAGGGACCGACCTTAAACTCTATCTGATGGCGGAGGTCCCAGTGAACATCTTCATGGCCGAAGAATTCTGCGAACACTGCGACGCGTTCTCCATAGGGTCCAACGACCTTACCCAGTTAGTATTGGGATGTGACCGCGATTCAGATGTCCTCGGAAGGATGGGTTACTTCGATGAGAGGAACGAAGGCGTCAAGAGAGCCATAAAGATGCTGATAGATATCGCACACAAGAACGGGAAGACCGTTGGAATCTGTGGACAGGGCCCTTCAGTATATCCAGAATTCGCTGAGTTCCTAGTTGAATGCGGTATCGACTCGATATCCCTCAATCCCGATACTGTAATCGCAACTAAGAAGTCTATAGCATCGGTAGAACAGAAGATTATGCTCAGACAGCTTCGTGAACTGAAAGAAAAGTTCTGAACTCCGAGTGAATAAACCTCTTACATTTTTTAAATATCACATCTCATTGCTTTGGTTGCTGTTGTCCATCAACCTCTGATTTATCGATGCGGCGTCCTCATCAGGTAACAACATAGTGGCCGCCTCCATAAGTGGGTGCTTAGAACCTTCGATTATCTTAACGTCGTCCAATGTTTTGAGTCCCCACT
>CAYJDU010000125.1:0-2348 GCA_964369035.1 uncultured Methanomassiliicoccales archaeon
CTATCATACCATATATCGGACATTATATTTGCAATCGCTTTTTCATCCCTAATCTCAGCCAGGCGTATCGTCCTGATATCCATGTCCTTTGGTAACAGAGCGATCATCCCTTCCACGTGAGCGTCACCTACCACGGCAATCATCTTGTTATATGTCTTGGATGCTTTGATTATCTCATTGGCCATCATCTCATTACGCTCATCGTGAAGGATGCGCATCATTGTGGGATAACGACGTCTAAGGTCTTCCATGTGCTCCTTTTCATGGTCCGAAAAATTCTTCTGGGTATTTTCGATGTCCTTTTTAGATTTTTTACGGCTCTTCGTACCGGAAAAGCGGAAACGGAGCCTTTCGATGAAGGACATCTCGCGCCACATTCTCAGAAGGTACTCGACAGCATCCCCGTCCATCAGTATGACCTCGGCACCCCCGGCCTCACCTGCCTTACAGGCCTCCAATAGCTCGAGACCTGTGTGGGTCCCGAACTGGGAGGAAGTCCGGTCCTGGTTGCTTCCCACACGTTTTATCATACGGGGGATTTTGATCGGCTTCTGACCTTTCGGATGCTCATAGGTGCCGTCCATCACCTGATATCGTTTATCATCGAGTTCAACCAACACCGCGTCTGGCCAGGAATTCTTGATTATGAAGCTTATCGGCTCCTCTATCTTGAAGACATGCCCGGTGCCTATTATCAGAAGCATCATCACACCATAGTACTGAACAATAAAAACTATTAGTTAAAGTCGTTTTATTTACCTAGCTGATTTCTTATTCCATGAACGGGATCATCGCAGTCACCGGACTGACCAAAAGCTTCGGGGATATCCCAGCGGTAGACGATATCTCATTCGATATGTAAGAGAACAAGCTCGTCGCTTTCTTAGGACCTAACGGTGCGGGCAAAAGTACGACAATCAACATGATTTACACACTTCTTGAACAGGACTCCGGAGATATCATAGTGGACTGGATGGCGACACCGATGTTCGGCACATCCTATCTGATTGCCTTCGAGACATTATTTTTCATCCTTGCAACAATGATAATGCGACGACAGAGATGAATATCGTTTTAACCGTCCCATTGTATGATTGATTGTGAGATACGAACTTGTTTGCTTCGACATGGATGGTACGTTGACCAAGGTCAGAAGCTCTTGGGAATGGGTACATGATTACTACGAGGTGGATAATGAGGAATCATACGACCTGTTCTGTGCCGGCCTTATAGACGAGCCTGAGTTCATGCGCAGGGACATAGCCATGTGGACCAAGAAGGATCCGGATATAACCCTGGAGGATGTTGCTCGTACGTTCAGCTCCATGCCTTTGAACAACGGGATACAGGAGACCGTAGCAGCTCTTGACTTCGAGGGGATAAAAAGCGTGATAGTCAGTGGCGGTATCGACTCTGCGGCCAAGATGATAACGGAAGAATTCGGCTTCGAGGATTATCTTGCTGATTCTTTAGAGGCATATTCGGACGGGAGACTGACCGGCGAAGGGATAATGAACGTTGACCTCCGCGATAAAGGAATCGGCGTCAGAGAATTTCAAAAGAAGTATGGTACGGATAAGGAACACACCGTATCCGTCGGAAACTCGTTTGTTGACATAGGCATGTTCAAGAGCAGTGCTCTGTCCATCGCATTCAATCCTATCGATGATAAGGTCATAGAGGCTGCGGATACCGTAGTACGTTCAGAGAACCTTGCAGATATCTTAGATAAGATATTCGAATGATTCATTCATCGTCGAAATCTATCACATCGTATTGTTTTCTGCGTATCTTACCATAAACACGGGTTATATTCTCGGCCTCTGCCGTACCGTGTTTGATCAGACGGTCCTTGGTTTTGATCGCATGGACATAACAATCGAAATCTTCGAAGGGGATTGTCATGCCAATGGTGAAGATATCTTCTGGCTCTGCCTCAACTGATACTGACAACGTGCGGTGATTGTCGTTTACGGAAATCTTAACGATAAGCACACCGAACTGCTTGACCCAAAGACATTTGACATTGGTGGCTAAGACCCGACGGGTGACCCTGCCTGTTATTACATCGATGTGGGTAACACGTACACGTTCACCGCTCTCAAGGAAGAACTCATCATCCTTCTCAACAAGCTCGTTGCTTTTGAGTATCGTCTCTGTAACGGTAGTAACGTCACCATCACTGAAAATTACCTTCACGGGGACGTCTCCAGGTAGACGTATGGTTGTTGTTGATATCATTCCGCAATCGTTACATTTGAAAGTCCCGGAAACCGTCGCTTTTCCAAACCTTCCTTTCAGTATCTCGTGCTCCGTGAAATCGCGGCACTTAGCGCATTCAAAAATTA
>CAYJDU010000126.1:0-2330 GCA_964369035.1 uncultured Methanomassiliicoccales archaeon
AAATAATTGCTAGGTCCCACAGGGGCAGAATATGCAAATATAAGGACGGAGAGAATTTATTGGACACGCCGGCCGTTATTGATCTTGAAAGGTCATCAGGCTCGTTCATCTCATTAGGGTCAGAAGGCAGGACATTCAATTTTATGGGTGCGGAAGTGCCCCTGGACGAAGGAATGATGACCACAGCCTCATCAGACTGTGGAGGTATTCGCGGAGTATACGGAAAGGTATGTGTGGTACGTCTTCCAGTGGAAGTGACGGAAGAACTACCCGAGGACTGTAGGGTCGTGGTAGTATCCAACGCCTTCGAGCTAAGGAATGATGCTAGGAAGATGCTGGAAGCGGTGATGGATATACGTAAAATGGCAGGCTTCAATCGTCTAGTATACATGTCCGGCATAGCGGAACCATCTACGATATCATTGCTCAGTTATATGGGCGTAGATATCTTCGACGATATGCTCCCCAACGCCGCCGGATTCATGGGGGTTAAAATGATTCCCGAAGGGGAGATCCAGGTAGGCAAGGATTGTTCCTTGGAGAACTCCAAGGAGTTGAAGAACGAGTTAGAGAAGGTAAGGATCTTCATAGCATCCGGACGTTTAAGGGAACTCGTGGACCAGAGAGCGGCCGCATCTCCTTTTTCCGTCGCACTTCTACGTTTGTTCGATGACATCGGCTACGAATATCAAGAAGAGGCTTGTACACTCACAGGCGGTAGATTCTGTAGTAACACGGTACAATCCCTTCGTAGGCCGGACGTTGAACGTTATCGCAGGACCCTGTTAGATAGATATATCAAACCGGAACACAAAAGGATCCTGTTACTGCTACCATGTTCGGCAAGAAAACCTTATCATAGGTCCAAATCACATAAGGCCTTCGCCTCTGCCATACACACGGCGGATCATGACACTTTGGTCCACGAGGTCATACTCACATCGCCATTAGGTCTTGTTCCCCGAGAACTTGATATATTTTATCCGGCTAGTTCATACGACATACCTGTTACAGGTGAATGGAATTGTCAGGAAAAGGAAATGATCCGATCGATGCTATCCACATTGTTGGAACAAGGTTATGACAAGGTTATATGCCACTTTTCCGATTATGAGTTAATAAAAGACCTGGCAGATATGGAGATGACCGTAGAGGATGGTAAACCAACATCCTTCGAATCACTGGGACGTTTGGATTCGGCATTACGGGAAGCCGCAAGGGGTATGGACCTCCCAGGATATATGGTCGAACGGAAAGAGACTTTGCGTTCAGTGTTATGTTATCAGTTCGGTAAGGACTGTGCTGATGTGATAATGGACGAGAATACTTTTGCTACAGGGAAATTCCCATATTGGAAGATTATCCGCGAGGATCCAGAGGACAGGACCAAAAAGATCCAGTTAGGTATGATGACCCCTGAAAGAGGTATGATATCCCTTACTTTGGAGGGGGCAGAAGTCCTTTCAAGAACGGGGCGTTTCACGGTTAAGATGAACGACTTCGACCTCAAGGGGAATCTATTCGCAATAGGTGCGTTAGAAGCCGACCCTGAGATAAGGATTGGTGACGAAGCGATTATTATCCGTAACGGTGAGGTCGCTGGTGTAGGAGTGGCGGGTATGTGCGGACGTGAGATGGTCCAGATGGGCCGCGGTATGGCCGTACGCGTGCGTCACAAAACCAAGTGATCCACTTTCGGTCACTTTCGGTCACCTCCCCCGATTTAGTTAATATACTGCAAATTCCATAGATAGTTAGAGGACGAAGATGTGCATCCCTCGATACACACGACAGTCTTCCATCAGAGGCAGGGACCGCATCCCATTATCCCATCTAAGCACCCTGCTTCTGTTTTTATTACCTTTTCACATCGGGAAAAAGGTCTTCCAGTTTAGAGATTGCTTCAACGTTACCTTTCTCTGCGGCCATGTTCAGGTATTCTAATGCTTTGTCCATGTCGGGTTCGATGCCACATCCGTCCTTGTACATTTGATAAAGGGTCACCTGAGCTTGATCCAGACCTTTAGAGGCCGCATCTAAGATGAGCGAGAACGCTTTCTTCATGTCCTGTGGTGTGCCTCTACCGGTTCTATACATGTCGCCCATGCGGTAAGAACCTGCAGCAAGTCCCCTCTCCGCTGCCATACTGAACAGGACGAAGGCGGTATCAAAATCAGATATCTTTTCATTGTTCCCGTTGATATAACCGCATTCAAGCATGTCCCCAAGGACCATAGCGGCACCTGGTGAACCTTGTTCTGCACCTAACTTGAAGAATTCTACGGCTTTGTCAATATCTTTATCCACACTTATGCCGTTAAGATAACATG
>CAYJDU010000127.1:0-2302 GCA_964369035.1 uncultured Methanomassiliicoccales archaeon
GCAGAGCAGCACGCAAACAGCGTTCCCATTACATGGGAAGCTGCGCAGCCAGGAGATTTGGTATTCTATCCAGGTGATGAGCATGTCGGAATTGTCGGCGGCAGGGACGATGCCGGCGATCTTCTCATCATCCATTGTGCCAGCGGGTACAATAATGTGGTCATTACCGGTTTGGAAGGTTTTGTATCCATTGCGAAACCGGCAAGCTACGCATAACAAAAGCCGTCAGGCATCCTTGCGGGTGTCTGACGGCGTCTTATATTATTCATCGAGGCCCAAAAAGAAATCATCGTATGTGCAGCCATATATCTTCTTGAGTTCGATTATTACGCTTGCTCTAATGTTTAGTTCACCGGCCTCATACTTCGCGTAGCAGCTTCTTGCGATGTCGCAGCCCCGCCGTTGAAGCTCCGCGCATAGCTTTTCCTGAGACAATCCGCTTGCATCTCTAAGCCGTCTAAGATTGTCACCCATATTTTGTGAGTGGTAATATAAAGTACACACTTTGGGGGTGCGGACATTTTCTTGGATCATAAAGCCCTCAATGTCCTCTCCTAATCATGCTGCTATAAGCCCCAGACTTAGTCGGTATTGAATAGGGCTCAATCCACCAAGGGAGAGCTTGATCCTTTTTTCTGCATACCAGTGTATATAATCATCGAGAATCTTTATGAACTCCTCGATAGTAACATCGCGCCATGGACGACCGTAGAACATCTCGTTCTTAAGTCGGCCGAAGAACCCTTCACAGGCTGAGTTGTCAGGAGAACAGCCCTTCTTTGACATAGATCTGGTCAATCCGGCATTCTCCATTCTCTCGATCCAGCCTGGCCAACGGTAGTGACTGCCTCGGTCAGAATGGATGATCGGATGCTCGTTCTCATGAAGAGTTCCGATAGCATTATCAAGCATGGTGTTCACGAGTTCGGCATCAGGTGATGTCCCTATCGTCCAGGATACAGGGAGACCGTCAAAGCAGTCTATTATCGGAGAAAGATAGATCTTTCCTGCAGATATATTAAACTCTGTGATATCAGTCAACCACTTCATATTTGGCTGCTCTGCATGGAAGTCACGTTCTATCACGTTGGGAACAGCCGGGGTTATCTCTCCCTTGTAGGATTTATACTTTCTCCGTTTAACGTTAGGAACGATAAGCTTGTCCTCCAGCATGATCCGACGGATCACTTTTTCGGAAACAGTTATTTCCTCATTCTTAAGTGAGCTGTGGATCCGTCGATAGCCATATCTGAAGGAGGAATCATCAAACACGGATCGGATCTTCTTACGGATATCACTATATTTGTCCGGAACCTCTATGGCTGCCCGCTGGTAACAATAACTGCTCTTGGCCATATGGAAGACATCCAGGAGCTCATGAAGCCTATACTTATTGCGAAGGGCGCCAATCACGATCGCTTTTTCGCGATTGGTCAGTTCTTCGAGACTGACGCCCTCATCTTTTTTTATGATTTCGGCCGCTTTCTCTAGTACGTCCTTTTCCAGTTGGAGACGATAGACCTGGCGTTGCAGTTCCTCGGCTTCATTGTGAAGTTGTTCGACCTCCTGTTTTAGGGCAGCAACACCTTCCGGCGTCACAGCTTTAGTATCACGTTTCTTTTTGGGCATAGGCGATACATTTCCTTCCCCAAGAAGATCCCAGGCCCACTTATATACGGAGTGTCTGCTGACTTGGTACTTATCAGCGATCTCCTGAGCGCTGCCGTCTCTGGTACATAATTCAATGGCGACCTGTTCCTTCTGTTCTTTTGATAAATATACCAGTGATCGGCTTTTAACACAAGGACGAACTTCATCGGGGATATCTTGTTTAATCCATTCAGTTAATTGCTGCCGGGTTGGATAACCGAGGGCTTTGACTGTTCTGGTCTTACTCCGTCCGTGTTCTACATAATACCGGATAGCTGCTTGTCGCTGCTCGTTGCTATATTTATTGGTTTTGCTGTAGGACTTATGCAGGTCCCCATTCTTCTGATACTCTTTATACCAGAGCTTTATGGAATGAGAAGACGGAGGATATCCAAGTTCTCTGAAAACGGATGCATAACTCTTATCGTACTGAATGTAAAGCTTTACGGCCTTTAGCCGGTCTTCGTAGGAATACATGTGCGTGACCTCCTCCTGTTAGTAACCTCATATGGTCCAGGATTTCGTCCGCACCTCCCTTACCGTTATTTTGCGGCGACAATGACAGATGTATTCCAAAAATGGCAAGGAAAATTTTAACGTCAGGTTTGACAAGATGATTAGAAAATGTTAATATTCTAGAGCTAATTCAAAT
>CAYJDU010000128.1:0-2294 GCA_964369035.1 uncultured Methanomassiliicoccales archaeon
TGGACATGCCCTCCTATGATGAGATCTACTCCTACATGGAGAGACATGTCGACAGCCTGAAGACCAATAGGACCGGCGACGAGCGACAGACCGAAGGCGAAGTGTTCGATAAAAGAACGATCATGACTCTTTATGAATTCATGACAGCCGGTACTATCGACGCGGTGCTCTACCCTATATCCACTGGAAAAGAAGGTAACGTTTTCTATGCCGAGGACCCGGAAGGTTCCCCACTGGCACTTAAAATATTTAGAACGTCCACGTCCACTTTCAAAAGGATTGCCAAATACATAGAAGGCGATCCGCGGTTCAAGAACCTGTCCAAGAACAGGGTTAAACTTATTTACGCCTGGACTCACAAGGAGTTCAAGAACCTCCATCGCTACTATGAGGCAGGGATACCTGTTCCTGAACCCATAGCCTACGAGAACAATTGCCTGATAGAGGAATTTATAGGTGACGAGGTCGGTCCAGCACCCCAGTTGAAGGATGTTTATCTAGAAGACCCCACCGAGACCTATGACGAGGTCGTATCCTTCATAATAGATGGTTGGAAGGATGCACACCTTGTACACGGTGATCTCAGTGAATATAACATCCTCATGTCCAATGACGGACCTGTAATGATAGACTGCGGACAAGCCATGACCAACGATTTCTTTGGTGCGAAGGAACTCCTTGAAAGGGACATTAAGAATGTCAACAGATTCTTCGGTACCCGCGGTGCCGAACTAATCGCACCCGAAGTTATTATGAAAGAGACCCTTAGTGTAGAGGTTGAAGAGGAGGAAGAAGAAATATGAGAGCGATCAGGGTCACAGCCGACAGAGTCGGAGTACTTATCGGGAAATCCGGTAAAACGAAAAGGATGCTTCAGAAAATTTCAGGGATGCCTATCGAAATTAGTGAGGATGGTTTAGTAATCCTTCATGATGAGAAGGTAAAGGATCCACTGATGCCTTTACAGATAGCAGACGTAGTGAAAGCCATCGGACGAGGGTTCAACCCAGAAAAGGCGTTACGCCTTATGGAAGATGACGAGTATCTGGAAATAATCGATCTTAAAGAATTCATAGGGGACACTCAGATGACCCGAGTACGCGGACGACTTATCGGAAGCGAGGGTAAAACAAAACGTATCATAGAAGAACTGACGCTCTGCGATATGATAATCTACGGTAACACTGTGGGTCTGATAGGAAGTTCTATAGGCCTCCCCGTAGCAAAACACGCCATAGAGATGATACTCAACGGTAGTGAACATGCTAGCGTCTACCACTACTTGGAAGGCCAGAGGCCCCGTCTCAAGATAGCAGAAATGGGTTTTGACCTGTGAGGCAATGAAATGACAGACTGGGTATCCAACAATATAGAGAAGGCTGAAGAGTTAGCCGAATTAGGACTATGCGACCATTGTCTGGGTCGTATGTTCGGCAAAGAAGGCACAGGGATGACCAACGACGTACGTGGTGCGATGTTGCGCAGCGAACTTACCTCTTCCGGCAAGGACATACAGCCGAAAGATGTCTGCCCCCTTTGCGGGAATATCTTCGATCTACTTCCACGTTTCGCGGAAGCGATATCCGATGCTGTTCTTACAGTGGAATCAGACAATTTCCTCATCGGGACCAAGGTAGATCCTACCATAACCGAAAAAGAGAATGAAATTGTAGAAAGGTTCGGACTAGAAAAAAGCGAGCCTATAAAGTCCGAATTGAATCGCGAGATCGGCAAACTTTCCGTTCCATTGATCGAACGAGAAGTGGAATTTACAAGTCCTCAGATCGTCGCATGTATAGACACACGTTTTGCGGATGTTGAACTGGATGTGAAACCCATGTTCATCGCTGGAAGATATAACAAATTAAGCAGAGAGATTCCACAGACGATATGGCCCTGTAGAGATTGCAGGGGCAAGGGATGTCCAAGATGCAATAACGTAGGAAAAATGTACGTTACGTCAGTACAGGAGATTCTTGGGGACATAGCCCTCGGGATGGCCGGAGGCGAAGAACATTTCTTCCACGGGATGGGGCGCGAGGACATCGATGCTCGCATGATGGGTGACGGAAGACCCTTTGTGCTGGAAATCAGTAAGCCCATGATCAGAAAAATCGATCTTAAAGCTTTAGAAGAAGAGGCAAATCTATCAGATCTGGCTCAATTCAATTCATTACATTACGTAGAACGTAAAACAGTACAGGAATATAAGACCGCAGACCCGGACAAAGTATATTGTGCACGGGTCAAGGCCGAGGGTAAAGTTAATAAAGAGAAACTAATTGAGGTAGCCT
>CAYJDU010000129.1:0-2289 GCA_964369035.1 uncultured Methanomassiliicoccales archaeon
CTGAACTATGTACATCCCGACGAATATCGGAAATAAAATTCTCAAAGACGTGACGAAACGTATGCTCTATGCTCGTATCGAAGACGTTACGTCTGTGACGATAGGGGGCAGTCACATAAGATGTCACGATGGATGTGGATTGTAAATAGCACTTTTCCTAGGGTCGGATGTCTGACGCCCTCTGTGTTAAAACCAGAATAAATGTTTCATCCTTATCTTTTTTTTACACCCTTATCGTATTCGATCCGATGGACATAACGGAGCCGTATATTCTCCGTTGGTCCTGAGGACCCGTCTATTTTATTCGAAAATAAATAATTGAATGAATCATGCCCGCGGAAGAATATAACACTGTGACTTCCCAGTAGATCGACTATGTTATGCCTTTGCAATAGTATTTTAGTAAACACTTGCATCACCTCTGGAATACAATGGCGTTCTCTTTGTTCAAGAGTGCTGATGCCCTATACGATCAGGGGATCGATTTAATAAAACAGGGCGAGTTCGATAAAGCCCGCAAAATACTTATAAGATCGATAGAAAAAGACGGAGGTCCCGACCATATGTCCACCGTCATCGTTTCTATGATTGACATGCGCGGTCGGCTTGGAGATATCTCAGCTTACGTAAGCCTTTTTAATGCCCTCAATGGAACGTCGGCCCAGGAGTTCGAGTTCGGCCTTACAACGATAAACACCGAGATGATGAAGAAACAGTGTGAACTTGCCATCGAGGGAATAAGGACCTTGAATATGAACGGTACCTCGGGAGTACTACTGGATAAAGGTCAGAAATTAATAGGACTGGCACAAAAATATCAGTCCGAGATCGGGAGCGAGAACCTGAAACTCAACGAGATATATCTTAACGATACAACCCGGACCGGAACCAGAGAGGGACTTTTACTTTTAGCCGTAGGTTACGAATCGCTGTCTTCCGGCACAGTGTGGGAAGATCCCAGGAAAGCTGCCGAATATCAGCAGATTGCATACGGATACAGAAAACAGATGGGAGATTCCGGCGAAGCGAATCTAAAACTGATCAACGATTACGCTAAGACGTCCAAGTGTTGGTTCTGTGGAAGAATCGCATCCGGACTGGGAATACACTTCTTCCCGTTGTCCAGTGAGATATCGCCCATGCTGAGGGCACCGAAGGGAAGCGAGCCTCTGACCTCGGAAGCCGAAGATTTCAATTCCATCTATGCGTGTAGAGCGTGTTACACAAGCATCAGCAAAAGAGCGGATGATATCGCCCGTCAGTACCATACACAGGCGATGAACGAGATGCACGCCATGGAATTAAGGCTCCAGACACAGATAGCATCCTTACAGACTCAGATAATATACGCGAGGAGATGATTCAATGGACGATATCGTTCTGTTAAGATGCAAATACTGCGGGGCACCCTTGGACGCGAAGGACATAGAGGCGGAAACGCCGTACGTGACCTGTAGGAGTTGCGGTACTACACAACAGCGCATAGATGCTAAAGCGTATCTCGATCAGGTCATGGGTCAGGTCAGGTCATGGGTCAGCAGTGCCATGCCTGGTGGCTTTTCCATGTCCCAGGCCGAGAACGTCGATTCTGTAGCAAGACATAGTATCTACGTCAACAACGTGAAACCTAGGATTTCGGCTGAGATAACCGAATACAAGTTCGCTGCGAACACCTTGATGACCAACCCACTGTTCGTTATGCCGTTCACCACAGACAATACGACGGGAGCCGTGCATTCTTCCGCCTCGGCCTTCGAGTTCGATGCGAAGATCAAGGGACTTTCGCCTTTAGCAGTTGATAAGGAAGATAAAAAAGATCTTTCTGCCGCAGAGAATATTGTGAACTCCTACGCACTTATGATAAACAATGTGAAACTCCTTCGAGAGGACAAACCCGGTAGGTACATCCTTATGGGCAACAATTTCGCCCAGGCCGCAGAACTACTGAATAAATCTAAGGACTGCGTTCCCATCGCAAAACGTTTTTCAGCGTTGGAACAGGCTTGCAAAGGTTGTGAGAAGCTGCTCAACGGTGATGTGCTCGGTAGTATCAGCTACCTCGAAAAAGGGGTGACCGGACTTCAAGAAGTCAAAGACGAACTTTTCTCGGTGCCCTCACTTGCGATAATGTATCAAGGTGTGGAAAGAGAACTTTCACTGGTAAGCATTCTTGCCGACACGGTGAAAAGTGCTGCTTCCACCGGTGCCGACGCGATGAAGACCTTGGCGGCGTTAGCAAAAATGTCCACTATCCAGTACCCCAACGTTAGTAATTGGGGGATATTAAGG
>CAYJDU010000130.1:0-2187 GCA_964369035.1 uncultured Methanomassiliicoccales archaeon
GCGTATGATGCGCAAATGGACTATAGCTTTTAAATGTTTACACAGACCCGCCTTCGCGGAACCGTGAAAACATGTTCTTGAAGACCACTGCATCAGCGGATATCTCCGGTGATTCGCATATGAAGGTGCATCCCTGTTCAGAATCGTTCAAGACGTTGGCTAACAACTGCATATCAGGTTGTTTCGAATCGAGAGTGAGATGTCTCTTTTCCCCTCTTTCCCCAAATTCGATACCACTGATATGGAAATGTGCGATATCCCCACATAATGGGAAGAACTCATCGATCAATTCCTGCATATCCTCCTGTGTCATCAGAGACCCGCCGTTCCTAGCATGAACGTGGGCAACATCCAATACCGGGCGTACACCGTCAACACTTTCCATGACCTCCCTGATCTCATCAAGAGTTCCGAATTGTCCTTTCTTACCCATGGTCTCCACGCCTAGGATCACATCGTCGATACCTTCGTTATCCAGATTATCCTTGCATATGGTCAGACCTTCGATGACGGACCCTAAAGCGTTCTCAGGATGTTTTCCATAGGATGCCGCGTGTATGACGATTATGTATGCACCCATATTGTGTGCCACCCGAGCGGTATCCATTACCCATTCCACACTTCTGTCCCGGGTCTCCTGACTGTCTGAATTGAAACTTATAAAATACGGGGCGTGACAAGATAACCTGATATCCAGTTCTTTAGCGGCCTCGCCTATCTTCAAAGCCCGTTCCTCGGAGATACGTGCTCCCCGTACCAGCTCCACCTCGAGGGCATTAAGCCCAAGTGATCGGGTATATTCTAAAGAACCGAAGGCAGTCTTGCCTTCAGGCGGATATCCTGCAGGTCCAAATCTCATATCTCTTAAACGGACCTCGTTATATTTACGGTTGCCTGAATAAAGAATAGGTTATCGAAAACATATATTGTTTAAATAATAATATCTGGGTCTTTTTATTCTAGAGCGTTTCCCAAGGGCTTTTCTTATTCTACGTATAAAAATTACATCCGTAAACAGTTATTATCCGAAACGCATCAGAGTTTTATGAAGATCGAGATGGACGTCGCTTTAGACCCGACCTTAGGATGTGGCCAAGCACATCGATGGAAAAAGGAAGGGGGCACGTGGATCGGAGTCATTGGTGACAACGTGGTTGAATTAGTTCAGACGGATCACGGATTTGATTGCAAAGGATGCGAAGAAGACCAGATCCTAAAATATTTCCGTTCCCAGGACGACCTGGCTTCGATTATGGACGAGATATCGAAAAAAGATGGATATGTAGCAGAACTGGCTGGAATATGTCCTAGTCTAAGAATATTGGAACAAGATGTCTGGGAATGTACAGCGACATATATTCTGGCCACCAACGCCAACGTGAAACGGATTGGAAAAATGGTGGAATCCGTGTGTGACCTATACGGCAGGAACCTAGGAAGGTTCAGATCGTTCCCCACCCCGAAACAGATACTTGACGGATGCGAGAGTATAAGCGAATGTAAATTAGGATATCGTGAGGATAGATTCGTAGAGTTCGCTGAAAAAGTAGAATCTGGCGTCTATGACCTTGAGTCGTTTAAAGAACTTGATTACTTTGAATGCATAACTGAACTGAAGAAAATACACGGCATCGGACCAAAGGTGGCAGACTGTGTGGCCATCTTCGCATACGGTCATCTTGAATCATTCCCTGTAGATGCCCGCATCTCGAGAATAATGAAAGATATCTACGGCATCGAAGGTGGATATCAAAAGGTATCAGATGCTGGACGGAACATATTCGGAAGATACGCCGGATATGCACAAGAACTGCTGTATCACTCGGAGAACATTCTCCGATTGACTTCCTCATCAGGTAACGCACACAACGGAGGGGGGAAACCTGTGTACTCTACGTAAATCTCAGCTAACATACCACAGCTCTTCACTAAATTGCACATACGACACATCTCCGTGGCGAAATCAGCATTCTCTTCGGCGATTCTACTTGACGATATCTTGACCTCTTCAAGGAATGTGTCGTAATGTTCGCTGTTCTGCATTACCTCGTTCTTCCCGCGCTTTTTCTTAAGATACTGTGATATCGCAGCGTCGGTGACCTCGAACTTTCTTGCCACTTCCGCCTGTTTCATACCATGATTGACCACCAGTTCTTTGGCCATCTCTCTGCGGATTGTTGGTAACAC
>CAYJDU010000131.1:0-2150 GCA_964369035.1 uncultured Methanomassiliicoccales archaeon
ACCTTCGAAACAAAAACATGCCAAGGCATACTGAGAATTAGGCTCCCCTGCCTCAGCAGAATTTTTGAATAACTCTGCGGCCTTCTCATCGTCCCTATCGAAATACGAACCGTTACCGTACATACAGGCCAAACAATATTCCGCAGTCGCATTACAAAGGTCCGCAGCCTTCTGGAACCATTTTGCGGCCTCAGCCAGATCTTTTTCTAAAACCTGACCTTCGAACTTCATATCCGCATAGTTGAAAATAGCATCATAGTGACCCAACTCGCAGGCTTGTACCAGTAAAGCTGTGGCTTTGTGTGGATCCCTTGGGACCCCTTCGCCGTAAGCGTACATGATTCCAAGTTGATAGATTGAATCTTTCTCCCCTTGGTCTGCGGCCTTGGTGAAAAGTGATACGGCCTTTTTAAAATTAGGACGTCTTGCCATGATGGAAATTACAGCAAGATCGTGTTGTGCCTCGGGATGACCTGCGGCGGCAGATGCTTCATACCATTTAAGAGCAATTTTGAGACTTGGTTTAACGCCATTCGTCCCCTTATAGTAAGTATCAGCAAGATGGAACATCGCATCTGCATTTCCAGATTTAGCGGAGGCCACGAGCCAAAAATTTGCTTTCTTAAAGTCCTTAGGAACCCCTTTTCCCATAAGGTACATGAATCCTATGGTATCCTGAGCCTTCGCATCACCTTTCTCCGCGTTTACAGTGTACCAACGGATTGCTTCTGCATGATCTTTTTTGACGCATCTCTTTCCATTGTCATAAATATCGAAAAGCTCCGCACATGCCTTCACATCACGCTGTAAGCCTTTAAATTTTAATCTTACTAGAGAGTCGATGTTCCCGTCACTGTCCTTTATCTCGTTCAGAGTCCTTGTCGCGTCTTTATTACCTGAATCGGCAGATATATACATGAGTTCCAATGCCTCAGCACGGTCCTCTTTTACTACTGTGCCAGTAAATATAAAAAGTGAATAAAGATAACTTGCGTCCCCATCTCCATCGATAGATAGACCCTTAAGCGTTGAACAGGCCTTCTCCAAATCATATCCTATGCTGTCGATATCCATATAAGACCTAGAAATATCTTCAGCTGAATGAGGGTCCGATGCCTGTTTTATCATAAAGGCCGATTATTTACTTTATCTTTATCACTTTCGTCTTCTGTTATGCTGATCTGGAACTTTAGCATAAGTAAATAATATATTAGGAATCACCTTCTACTTTCAATATGAACAATGCCCGAACAAGTCCAGATAGTGGTTCTGAGGGATCTCTAGAGTGGGCTAAGGCTGTTCTTAGGGGCAGATCGGAAAAGGACTACGCTCACGCTTATTCCGTTGTCCTTAAAGCCGCAAAGGCAGGGTCAGGAGACGGGAAATTCTGCCTAGGGCTAATGTATGCGAGAGGTCAGGGCATCAACAAAGACCTAGCAGCCGCCGCCGATTGGTTCTCTCGTGCCGCTGAAAACGGGAACCGTAGTGCCATGTACTATCTAGGGAAAATGTACTTTCGCGGAATTGGCGTAAAAAAGAATATTATGAAGGCTGCAGAGCTTTTCAGAATTCCTGCGGAAGATGGTGACCCTAGGGCCCAATATTCACTAGGCCTCATCTATTTCGAAGGCGATACTATACCCAGGGACCTTAAGGAAGCTGCCAAGTGGGTCAATAAGGCTGCAGAACGGGGACATGCAGAGGCACAGTTCGTACTAGGACAGTTTTACAAGACAGGCTGCGGTTTTGAAAAAGATGTGAATAATGCAGTGGACTGGCTTGTATCCGCTGCCATGAACGACAACAAAGGTGCCCAGATACTTTTAGGGAATATGTATACCGTCGGCGACGGCGTAGAAGTGGACCGCGAGGAAGCGGACCGCTGGTACGATATGGCCGACGGTAGATGATCTTACTTCAGACCTGTTATTTTTCCATTCTGGGTAATGTCCATATGCATTGCGGCAGGAACAGATGGTAATCCTGGCATCAGTGACATTGCCCCACATATAGGCACGACAAATCCCGCACCGGCGGATATGTGCACCTCACGGACATTGAGGTCCCATCCTCTTGGTGCACCTTTTAACTTAGAATTATCGGTAAGGGACGCCTGGGTCTTTGCTATGCACACAGGGAGTTTTCCAAAT
>CAYJDU010000132.1:0-2098 GCA_964369035.1 uncultured Methanomassiliicoccales archaeon
GCAGAACTTACGAGAAAGATCGGAAAGAGTGTCCAGGTAGTAGGGGACGATCTTTTCGTGACGAACACGGAGAGGCTGTTACGTGGCATAGATATGGGGGCGGCCAACGCACTCCTGCTGAAGGTCAATCAAATCGGCACGATAACCGAATCCGACCGTGCGGCGTCAACGAGTTTCGATAATAACTATCATGTCGTCGTGTCCCATCGCTCAGGTGAATCAGAAGATACAACGATAGCGGACTTATCGGTGGGGTGGGGAACTGGACAGATAAAGACCGGTGCTCCCGCTCGTGGTGAAAGGACCGCGAAGTACAACAGACTATTGAGGATCGAAGAAGAACTAGGTTCTAAAGCGGTCTTCCCAGGCCTCAAAGCTTTCAGGTTCTGATATCGTGGATAAACTCTTCATGGCGGATGAAAAAGATGTTCGGGAAGGTCGCACCATGGATGTGTACTTCGAACATACCAAACAGATCCTGGAGGCCAAAGGTCTTGATAAGACGAACGTGTGCGCAGAGTTCACAAGTGGCTCGTTACCGTGTGATTGGGAATGGGCGGTTTTTTGCGGTCTTGAAGAGGTTATCCGATTGATGGAAGGGATGAACGTAACCATCTATGCGGTTCCAGAAGGTACGATATTCCGTTCTAGGACAGCTGCTAGCGTAAGAGTTCCCGTTATGAATTTCTTAGGCAATTATGTGGATTTCGGGATAATGGAGACTGCGATCCTAGGGATGATATGTCAACCTACCGGTATCGCCACCAAGGCTGCAAGGATGAAACTAGCCGCCAAGGAAAAACCTGTCATCGCCTTTGGGAACAGAAGGATGCATCCTGCGATATCCGGGATATTGGACCGTTCCGCGTACATAGGCGGATGCGATGACGTATCCTCTAATTTCGGAGGGAAACTGATAGGGAAGAAACCTCTCGGGACGGTGCCACACGCACTCCCTCTGATGATGGGTAGCAACGATGCCGCCTTCAGGGCCTTCGACGAGATCATCGATCCATCCGTACCTCGTATAATGCTGATCGATACTTTTTCAGATGAACGTACCGCGGCCGTTGAAGCCTGTAGATCGGTGAAGGACCTGGTGGGCGTCAGACTTGATACCCCTGGCTCCAGAAGAGGGAATTTCAAGGAACTCATAGACGAGGTCCGCTGGGAGATGGATATAAACGGCTTCAAACATGTAAAGATAATAGTTTCCGGCGGATTAAACGAGGATACCGTGGCTGAATTGGCAGACACATGCGTCTCAAGTTTCGGCGTAGGGACTTCCATTGCCAACGCCCCTACCTTGGATTTCTCCATGGACCTGGTGGAGAAGGATGGTAGACCCTTCGCCAAAAGAGGAAAGTTCGCTGGACGTAAATTCCCTTATCGTTGTCCATGCTGTTATACCATGGGTGTTTCCCTCAGATCGGATGACGAGGTCCTTTGTGAGTGCGGGAATCCTATGGAAATGATCGAGAAGTTAATACTGAAAGACGGTAAGAGGATCGTTCCTGAAGTTAAGCCTAAAGAGGTCCACGACTACGTGGCCCGCCAGTTGGCGCACCTGGAAGACATGCAATAAATCATTTTTTGCTCTTTTAAAATTGTAATTGTGTTATCCTACGATGTTCTGTATATCACTCTTTCTATGTATCGTATGTAGGCTCAAACGCTTGGTAACAGAAAGCTTATATGTGGTCTACAGATAGGAAATATGAGCACTTCCATAGGCATCTTATGATGGGTTCGAAGCCTTATTAGGAGCTCTATTATCGGGGGAAGTAGAATAGAGGATATTGGGAGTTCGGCAGATTGTTGTACAGACGATATGCTGGGCGAAACATTGGACAGTATAAGGATTGAAAGCATGATGAACATCTACTGCAAGTGCGGTAGGATTGTCTGGCTTGATCGATTGGAGATGGATCTGAAGCTCCGTATCGGGAAAAGCCTAGAATGTACTACATGCCGTAATATACGTATATCCGATGATATCGATACCTTGAACAGGCACTTTAACGGCGAAAATATTTTTGACAATTACTGATTGTCGGTCTCGTTCTCAGAAACTTTTTTGGTCACTGCTTTCTTCGTC
>CAYJDU010000133.1:0-2054 GCA_964369035.1 uncultured Methanomassiliicoccales archaeon
CTTTGGTGCGTACTATCGCTGAAAAGGAAGGAGTCAGGGAAGAATTCATCAGAAACGGTATCGCCTCTGGGCGTATCGTCGTACCCTGTAATCCAATACATGACCCAGAGCCTGCCGCTATCGGAGAAGGACTCAGTATAAAAGTAAACGTCAACCTTGGAACCTCAAGGGATATCGTAGACTTAGAAAGCGAATTGGAAAAACTTAGAGTATCGTTGAAATACGGTGCCGATTCCATTATGGACCTTAGTACCGGCGGAGACATTGATGTCATAAGAGCCAGACTTCTAAAAGAGTGTCCTGTTATGATGGGATCTGTTCCGATATATCAGACTGGACTGACGGCTGCAAGAAATAACGCCGTCGTCGACATGAACGAAGACGATATATTCAACGGAATAGAGAAACATGCAAAGGACGGAATGGATTTTATGACCGTCCATTGTGGAATAACCCGAGAGACCGTAGGATGGCTTCAAAAATCTGACCGGCTCATGGACGTCGTATCTAGAGGAGGCTCATTCCTCACCGCTTGGATACTACACAACGAAGAAGAGAACCCACTTTTCAAAAATTATGATTATCTGCTAGAAATGGCCAGAAAATATGAATTCACTTTATCCCTGGGAGACGGTTTTAGGCCAGGTTGTATAGTGGATGCATCCGATCAAGCACAGATCTCCGAACTTATGACCCTGGGTCATTTGGTTAAAAGAGCACGTGAAGCGGGAGTCCAGTCCATGGTAGAAGGACCAGGGCACGTTCCCTTGGACCAAGTAAAAATGAACGTCGAGTTGGAAAAAAGCATGTGTGACGGAGCACCGTTCTACGTCCTCGGACCCCTTGTGACTGATATCGCTCCAGGATACGACCATATTGTAGGTGCTATAGGCGGTGCCGTAGCAGCACAGGCTGGAGCAGATTTCCTTTGTTACCTTACGCCAGCAGAACATCTTTCGCTTCCTGATGTAGATGATGTAAGAGAAGGTGTGATTGCATCAAAAATAGCGGCACATGTAGGCGACCTTACAAGAGGTAGAGGGCGGGAAATGGATGATACTATGGCTATGGCCCGCAAAAAATTAGATTGGGATACCATGTTCGAAGTCTGTTTAGATCCTGATAAGGCTCGCGAATACCGCCAAAGAGGATGTACCGAACATAAGGACGGATGTTCTATGTGCGGTGACGTGTGTGCTGTCAAGATCGTCAACCAATACCTTAAAAAGGACGGAAAGGACGGCTGTTGATATGGCAATACACCCTCTCGATGGCAATATGCCAGAAAGTGAGAAGGTGAAGTTCTGGGATGTTTTCGCTGAAACATATACGTCCGAACAACAAGGCAACATGCCTCAGCGTATAGTAGAGTGGCTCAATGAGATTGGCGTCGTCAGTAATGATAAAGACGTATTGGAGATCGGTAGCGGCCCTGGTACGTATTCGTTGATAATGTCTCATTTTTCAAAAACGGTTTCTTGCCTTGATTCCTCAGGTAAGATGTTAGACCGTCTCTTTGATACTGCAAAGAAAAAGGGGATTGATAATTTAGAAAGAATTGAAGCAGATTGGAATACCTTTGATACTGAACGACGGTGGGACACCGTGGTTTCTGCACTTTGTTCTGGTCTAGGAACACCTAGGTCAATAGATCAAATGGATTCCCTTTCTAAAGAAAATTGTGTCCTGATATCATGGATAACAAACCACGGGGACGAGCTTCAATCCGAAATATGGTCAAAACTAGGTAAAGATTACAGCTACAGGAAAAGAAGCACCGACGATATCGAGGGTATACTCGAATCTTCTGGTCGGGTTATAGAAAGTCGCCAATTCTCGGATGAGATAAGTATCGAAATACCTGTTGAAGAAGCCGTAAGAAAACATACGGGTACATTCTCAGTTTTTGGGCTTGAAGAAGAAGCCCGTGTCGTCACAGAAGAGATACTGGCACATCGGTCCGTGAACGGCGTTTATAAATATCGTGCGGTCAACACGCTCCGTGCCACGGTATGGAAACCGCTTAGAATGTAAATGGAGCCACTGGAGGGAAT
>CAYJDU010000134.1:0-2052 GCA_964369035.1 uncultured Methanomassiliicoccales archaeon
CCCCTAAATAATTTTACTTCTTCTCTTTACGGAAGGTCAGATACCAGTCGTAGGAATACAGATCCTTGGAGTTCTTTACTTCGTCCAAACGATCCTTTGCTGCACCACAGCTTCCCGGCGGGGGAACAATGACGTCATCCCCAGGTTTCCAGTTGGCAGGAGTGGCACAATGTTCTGAATCGGCCTTCTGCAAAGCAATGACGATTCTCTTGATCTCTTCCATGTTACGTCCAGTGCTTGCTGGGTAGTAAAGGATGGTTCTGATGATTCCCTCAGGGTCAACAATGAAAGTAGCACGGACCGCGGCTGTCGAGGTCTTATCATGGATCATACCATACTTGCTAGCCACATTCATGCTTACGTCCTCTATAAGAGGGAAAGGTATCTCTTCACCCTTTTTGTGAGGTCCCCATTCGATCGGGCAGAGCGCCCTGAGCCATGCGATATGGGAGTGAATCGAATCAACAGATAGTCCGATGAGCTCGGTGTTGAGTTTCTTGAAATCCCCGGCCATAGAGGCGAAGGTCATGAACTCGGTGGAGCACACTGGAGTGAAATCGGCAGGATGCGAGAACAGGATAGTCCATTTTCCCTTGTAGTCACTGGGGTAGTTGATAGGTCCCTGAGTCGTGTTCGCTTCAAATTCAGGTGCGTATTCACCTATGAGTGGTATTCTTTCCTCCTCATAGCCGTCAAAATCGCAACAACATTCATCTTCAAATTCAAAATCTTCTTTTTGCATATTTTACCTCTAATGATGAAACGGAATACGATATATTATAGATGTCGGTCAAACTAAAATTTATAAAATATTATGAATTCTCGATAGCTGGACCCATCATCCTAATAGCATCTCCGCCGTTGTTGTAGAACGATGACAATAACTCAGTAATGATGAAACCTCTAGATCTATAGAATTTAAGGGCGTCAGCGTTCTCCTTTCGAACTTCTAACTGGACCGTGTGTGCACCCTTCGTAGAGGCATGATGCTTCAAGGTGGACAAGAGTTCAGATCCTATCCCTTTACCCCGGCTCTCACCCTCTACGGCAAAAAGCGCGACACCTACCCGATCTGGCCCAAGATTAGAACCGCAGATGAAGCCTAAAATCTTGCCCGTGTACGTACATGCTACAAGCTGTCCTCTCGGCCATTGCGCCATAAAGTAGAACAATATCTCAGGAGCATAATATTCATCGAGGGACCTCAGAATAATGGAATAGACCCGAGAAAAATCTTGCTCGGTCATTTGCCTTATTATCAACGATATCGCCTTCTCCTTTTTTCTTTTTTATCGATGGGTCTTTCGGCCCTCATCAATCCGACCACAGCGGTCGATGCGGCCAACCCTATTATCACGTATACAGAGTATACATTAATATTATCAGGTTTGCCACTGACCTCGCATACTGTATATTCTACTTGGACTACAGCAAATCGTCCAGTTTCTTTTTCCGTTACCTTTACTATGAGATTATATTCTCCAGGCTCAAGATCTTCGTAAATTATCTTTGATATTGAAGATATACGTAAAAGGCTACCGTCTCCGTATATATCCCATTCGTAAGTGTATTCATAATCAGGATGGACTTTCACTTCAAAGTATCCAAAATCTCCGGAGATTTCAGATTCTAGTTTCAATATCTCAACATTTATTGTTCCCGTACGATCGTTCTTTATCCAGTCGTTCAAAAAATATGATGCGAAGTGATCGGATACTTCGTCGGACCATATTATCACAGCAGACTCCCTATTCCTAAAAAAGGATGTGTCCGTCCAGTTTATCGAACCCACCCATACAGCATTGTCTACGATCACACCTTTATTATGCGTGAGCCTAAAACCGTCACCTCCCATTATTCCTGCTGCCTTGAGGTCAGTAGTCGTGTTTATTAACCCTACTTCTGCAGATTTACCTCCTGTATCAGAAGTTAGGTCTAAGATGAACCTACTGTCCACACCTCGATAAGCGGCGTCCACCATCCAAGAGACGGGAGAATCGTTAGATATCCCAAGATATGAGTTTGACATATCCATCTGCTCAGAATATACTC
>CAYJDU010000135.1:0-2028 GCA_964369035.1 uncultured Methanomassiliicoccales archaeon
CTTCCGGACGACATTTGGAAGAGATCCTAAGTCCACAACACTTTTTACTTCCATGCGGGTGTACCCGCATGGACCTTTTCCCTTACACTTATAGAGACGGCCAGGAAGACATGGTCAAATTCCTTTACGAGGTATCCATAATGGGTGGGGCCGCCGTAATAGAATCAGGTACTGGTACCGGTAAGACCGTATCTGCACTTTCTGCGGCAATAAGTGCATCCAGGTCCACAGGTTGCAAGGTTATCTATCTGACCAGGACCAAGTCCCAGCAGAAACAGGTGGTCACAGAATGTGCCATTATATCCAAAGAGCTTCCTTTGCTCTGTGTCCCTCTACAAGGAAGGCAAGCATCCACATGTCCGATGATGACCGATGATATAGAAATTTCAACCGGGACTCCGGAAGAGCTATCAAAATTATGTTCTGAATATAAGCGTAAGGAGAACGGGGTCTGTGCGTGTAAGTATTTTGCTAATATAGAGAACGTTGAAATGGTCAGCGTGATAGAGTATATACGAAGTGAACACCCGACCCAAGAGGATATCGATCTATATTGTAGAGAACAGGAACTCTGTCCTTATGAGTTGATGAAGAAAGTCCTGCCCGACGCGGATGTGATAACGGCTCCTTATCCTTTCATATTCATGCCTGCAGTATTCTATCGGTTTATCGATTGGGTCGGTATCCCCATATCTTCCATGATCATCGTGATCGATGAGGCCCACAACCTTCCTGATTACCTAAGGGAGGTCATGACTTCGGAATACAGCCTCAAAGCACTTGAACTTGCAGGCAAAGAGGCAAGGGAGTGGGGTGACCCTGAAGTCGCTGAAGGTTTCAAAGTGACAGACTTCGTGGACGTCATGGACGTGGTGATAAAAGCCGCCCGGGAATATTTGATCGAGGACGATGGTCTTGTTCCGCCTTATTTCTTACAGGATGAGCTTATGGAACGTTTAGGGACAGGTTCCCGTACGATATCTAATGCCATCGCATTTTTAATAGAGATAGGCGAGATAATCTCAGAATCTAAGAAAAAGAAAAGGAGACTACCTCGGACGTACATAGGTTCCTTAGGACGTTTCCTACAACACTGGTATACTACAGAGGAAGGGTTCTTCGTCAGACTTGTGGTGGATCATGATAACACTAGACTGAAGGTATACTGCATGGACCCTAGGGAAGCTTCCTTCCCGTTGATGGAATGCCATTCATCGATCCACATGTCCGGGACACTGGCACCTTTAGAGGACTACGCAAGGGAACTGGGTCTTTCCAACGCAGAGGTCAAGGTCTTCAAGTCCCCTTTCAATCCAGAGAATTTACTCATCGAATACGTCACCGATGTCTCTACAAAATACGATGACATGAGCGATCCTGAGAACGTTATCCGGCTGGAGGAAAGGACCGTAGAGCTGGCAAGATGCACAAAAAGGAATACGGCCGTGTTCTTCCCCTCATATAAACTGATGGATATTTTCATACGGGACGGTGTGCCAGGTCGTATAAACAAGGATATCTTTTATGAAAAAAGAGGGATGAGCCAGATAGATCTTATGGAAGCCGTGGAAGGTTTTACGAGTACCCCTCATAGTGTTCTTTTCGCAGTGACGGGTGGACGGATAAGCGAAGGCCTGGATTTTCCTGATAAGGAACTAGAGGTCGCTATCATCATAGGCATCCCATATCCTAAGCCCACTGCTAAACATAAAGCGTTCACTAGATACTGTGAGATACGGTTCGGGGACGGGTTCACATACGCCTCCAAAATTCCCGCGACCAGAAGGATAAGACAGGCCATCGGAAGGTTGATACGGTCGGATAAGGACGTGGGTGCCGCGATAATATTGGATCGACGGGTCGCCACTTTAGAAGGCATAGATGCTATGCCGACGGAAGATCCATGTTCAGACCTTGTGGAATTCTTCATTAGGAGAGAACAATTTTAATAAAACATCAAGCTTTGTCGAGCCTATGCCTATAACGGTAGATGAAAATGTTAAGAAGAAAATACTGACCGAGGGTAGA
>CAYJDU010000136.1:0-1999 GCA_964369035.1 uncultured Methanomassiliicoccales archaeon
TTTAAGATCGCTACTCCTTCTCCACTCCATCCGTAGCATCCGAAGGCTGCGGCCTTCTTTCCTTTAAATTTCAAAGATTTCATAAAGTGAATCGTGCTGTTCACACTGGTCAGTATATCATTACCCACTGTAGGGGAACCCACTGCGATGGCCTTGGATCTGAAGATCTCTGTCATTATCTCGTTCCTATCCGCTTTGGAGCAATTGAATACTTTCACAACGGTTTCTGGACTGACCTCGGCGGTAGCTCTAGCTATCTCGTGGGCGATGGCAGCTGTACCTTCCCACATAGTGTCGTACACTATGGTTAGCTGATCCTCTTGATAAGTATCGGCCCATTCGGCGTATTTCTCGACGATCCACATAGGATCCTCTCTCCATATGACGCCGTGGCTAGGAGCAATGATGTCTATCGGTAATCCAAGGGATTTTATTTCCTCTATCTTTTTTAAGACAAGGGGGGAGAACGGATTGAGTATATTGGCGTAGTACTTTATCGCCTCTTTTTCCAGTAGGCATTGGTCCGCCAGATCATTGAATAGTTCCCCTACTGCAAAGTGTTGACCGAAAGCATCGTTGGAGAAGAGAATATTATCTTCAGTAAGATATGTGGCCATGCTGTCTGGCCAGTGTAACATTTTCATCTCTACGAAGATGAGCTTCTTGCCGTTTCCTATATCGATGGAATCCCCGGTCTTGACTGTTCTTAGGTCCCATCCGTTCTTGCCGTATTGTCCTTCCAAGCTCTTAACGCCGTTGGCGGTACAATATATCGGTGTGTTAGGAATCTCTTTCATCAAATCAGGCAAGGCCCCGGAGTGATCCGCTTCCCCATGATTCATCACTATGATGTCTATTTTATCTAGATCGATCTCTTTTTTAAGTTCTTTTATGAATTCTGTCCCATGTGGCGTCCATACAGTATCTATCAGTATGTTCTTGCCTTCCTTGATGAGGTATGCATTCTGACTAGAACCGTTTATTATGGAGAAGTCATCTCCGTGGAATTTCTGTAACTCCCAATCCATGTATCCGACCCAAGTAACATTACTTTTTATCGTCTTTTTCATATGAGTTTCGTCTCCTGTTGCTTCTGTATCCTTCATTGTTATGCCTATTATTATATTGCACGTCCTATCAGGCTACTTATTTAGGCAGGATAGTTCGCGTTCCTTACGTTTCATCCCCTCATTTATTTCTTTCTCAATGGAAATAATCTGTTTATCAATCGAGAATGCAAAAGATCCCATTAGGTCTTTCTGTAAACTTGATGGATATCCACACACTAAAATGATTATCGGGCCGCACGATCTTCATCCGTCCGTTAGAATAAGATTTGTTTTTCGCATAGCATATAATTATTGGAGCTCTATCGACTCACTATGAGTGAAAGGATCAAGGCGGTATTGCCTCGTTTTATCATTTGGACATTCTTTTTACTTTTTGCGATCTATCTTATATTCGTTGCTCAGACGGAATCTTTAGAATCCTTTTTGATGATATTGTTCGCCGTTTTCTCTGCAGTCATCATGACAGAGGGGGCACATGAGTTCTCGGGACACAGGCCTATCGGTACCCTGAAGGAGTTCTCTTCAATGTCCCGTGAGGAACTATCTCTGTATGATAAGAATAGGATATCTGTCGTTAATGGGATATTACACATGCTGGTTAGCATAATGATATTCACACCTCTCTACCTAAGAGCATTTATCACAGAGGAGTTCGTAATCGTATTGTTTTTCATATCCCTGATTCCCGTGGCGATATTACTGGCATTAGGAAGTTATTGGGTGAACTACGGTAAGTTCTTTAAGACCGACGAGGGCCGAAAAATCGGTAGGATACGTGATGCGGGTGCGGCAATAAGGACAACGTTCTATCTACTCATAGCATTAGGAGCATCCTACGGTTTAGCATATCTGTTCATGCTGTTATGAGATTAATAAAATAACGTGGTAGTCCTGCCCGGGTTCGAACCGGGGTCGCTGGCTCCAAAGGC
>CAYJDU010000137.1:0-1990 GCA_964369035.1 uncultured Methanomassiliicoccales archaeon
CCGTGAAATCGCGGCACTTAGCGCATTCAAAAATTATCTCTTCAGGGAGTTCTTCATCGTTCATGATCTTCACATACGGGCCATAAACGGAAACCCATGTCCGGGTACGACCACATCCGCGTATCTCTTTATCACTTTAATACTTTGTAAGGCTAAATCCTTATCATAATTGGTTGCTGGCGGTACCATGCGCCTAAAGTTGTTCTCTGTGGGTATCGTATCGCCTGCCACGACGTACCTTCGTTCGGACTCGACGAATACGCTCATGGAACCCTTTGTGTGTCCCGGAGTATGAATCAAGCGGATCTTTGGCATAAGTTGGAACTTCTTTTCAGAAATAACTACTGAATCGGGAATTTCAATGTCCTCGCCTTCATGTACGTATACGGTAGCATTAGAGAACAGACTCAGATTCTCAATGTGGTCCCGATGGGTATGGGTTAGGACTACGTTGGTCACCTCTTTGGGATATATTCCTATCTGCTTGAAGGATTTCTTAATCATGGGCCTTAAAAAGATCGTGCTGGGATCCACCACGATGATCCCGTCCTCGGACTTTATGAGGGTACAGGTGGCGTTAGCTTTCGTGACGTTACCCTCATCATCTTTTTCCAGATCCCCTACCGCCAAAATATCCAGTCTGATCATATGCCCGTATCCATAATTGATGCTAAACACTTTACGTTTGTTTTATTATCGACCTCTATCATGCATATACATGGAATATGACCCGGACATCTCTATAATGGAGGATGAGAACGTATATCCTCCCTCCGAGGACAGTATATTCCTGATAAAATGTCTTAACGTGAGATCTGGCGAATCTGTACTTGAGATTGGATGTGGCTCCGGTATCGTTTCGTTACACTGTGCAAAAGAGGGTGCACGAGTTATCGCAGGGGACATAAATCCCGTGGCGGTAGAACTGACGAAGAAGAACGCCCAGATCAACGATCTGAACTTAGATGTTATTCTTACGAACGTGTACGAATCCATATCTGGCACCTTCGATACCATAATTTTTAATCTTCCCTATCTGCCTGTGGAGGACGATGTACCCCTAGGGGAAGCATGGTCCGGAGGAGAGGACGGTCTAGGCCCGTTACCCAGACTTCTAGAGGGTGCTCCGAAACATGGTAACCCGGGTTGGAGGGTCGTTATCGTGGTGTCATCCCTCATGGATGATGCGGGGCTGGGTTCCTTACTTCTTCCTTACAGAGTGGAAGTCCTTGGAGAGCTACCGCTGTTCTTTGAGAAGCTGAGGGTACTTCAGATATCAGCCGATCAACTTTGATATCTCTTCCTTGAGTATCTCATTGGCCTCTTGACCATCGACCTTGCCTCTAAGTGCACCCATCACCGGGCCCATCAGAGGTCCTATGGCGTCCATGCCTTTGCTACGTACAAAATCCTCACGTCCTTTGACTATAGCTGCGATGATTCCGACAGCTTCGGACTTGTCCACTGACTCCAACCCGAGCTTTGTTGCTGCCTTTGAGGGATCGGTCCCCTTTGAGACCTCACGTATTATGTCAGGAAGTGCCTCTTTGGCGAACTTATTATGTGCCAGCATATCGAATATCTCAACCATCAGGTCCTCAGATATCTCAGTTGTGATTATACCTTCACGCTCTAGTTCACTGTATGTGTTGGTCAATGTTGTAGCGACTACCGAAGAGAGGGCACGATAAGTACCAGCAAGTTTAACGAACAGCTCATCATTACTTTCTCTAAGCATCTGGTGTGCTTGCTGAGTGTTGATGCCGTACTGTTCCACCAATCTTTTTTCGATCTCCTCAGGGAACTCTGGGATAGATTCACGGACCTCCGAGATTTTCCTTTCGGTAATATGGATTGGAGGCACGTCCGTCTCTGGGTACATCCTGGCCGCTCCTGGTAAAGGCCTAGAATATCTGGAAGTCCCATCAGGCAGAGGGTCCCTTGTCTCTTCTGGTACCCCATCAAGAGCTTCGTTGGCACGTTCTACTGT
>CAYJDU010000138.1:0-1981 GCA_964369035.1 uncultured Methanomassiliicoccales archaeon
CTCGTATCTATAACCATACCCGAGGGCGTCACTCATATCAGCAACAGCTCTTTTGAAAATTGTTCCGATCTAACGTCTATGAACATACCTGAAGGCGTTACATCCATCGGTGATTATGCGTTCTATTATTGTTCTAGTTTAACATCCATCACTATACCCGAGGGTTTGACGTCCATTGGTGAAATGGCGTTCTTTAATTGTACCAGCCTCACAGAATTTATTGTCTCAGCAGATAATATCAATTATTCCAATGACGAACATGGTATCCTGTATAACAAGGACAAGACTGAACTTATAGCATGCCCAGGTGGGTGTGTGGGCGCGGTGTCTATACCTATCAGTGTTATATCCATCGATCAATACGCGTTCTTTAACTGTACCAGTCTTACGGAATTCATCGTCTCCGATGATAATGTAAATTATTCTAATGACGAACACGGTATCCTCTACAACAAGGATAAGACCGAACTTATAGCATGCCCAGGTGGGTATGTTGGCGAGGTCCTAGTGCCTAGCAGTGTCATATCCATCGATCAATACGCGTTCTTTAACTGTACCAGCCTCACGGAATTTATCGTCTCCGACGATAATATAAATTATTCTAATGACGAACACGGTATCCTTTACAACAAAGATAAGACCGAACTGATAATGTGTCCCAATGAATATGTCGGCGGGATCGTTATACCTAGTAGCGTCACGTCCATCTATGAGTATGCATTCTTTAACTGTACCAGTTTAACATCTGTCATCATACCCGATAGCGTAATATCTATCGGTGAAGGGGCGTTTTACAACTGTTCCAGCCTTAGTTCCATCGTCATACCTCACAGCGTAATATCTATTGGCAATGGAGCATTCAAAGGATGTTCCAGTTTGATCTCTATCATCATACCTGACAATGTAACGTATGTAGGCTACTTGGCGTTCAATGACTGTTCCAGTTTGATATCCGTTACCATCGGTAATGGTGTAATATCTATAGAGGATTACACATTCTCCAACTGTTCCAACTTAACTTCTATCTTCATACCTGACAATGTAACGTATGTAGGTTACTTGGCGTTCAAGAATTGTGCCAGTCTAACATCTATCGCCATAGGTAGCGGCGTCACACAAATCGAGGACTCTGCGTTCTACGGCTGTAAATTCCATTCTTCTGATGGGATGAACATTCTACCGCAAACTGCGTTGATCCTAGCAGGTCATACATATTCTGGTGCAAATAGCAGAAGTCTCGTTGAGGACGTTTTTCCATATACTGTGTCTTTCATATCTGGCGAAGAAATGATCCTTTCCTATGAGATGGGGCCCGGAGCGATCATCGTTCTTCCTGGTCACAATATCAATAAGGATTCCGATACTCAGTATGATTATTCATTCTCTACATGGGACGGTTATACTGAAGGCATGATTGTTACAAGTGATATCGTGTTCACGGCTATTTTCGATAAAACATTTAGGATCTATGATGACTTCCCATCTACTGAAGTTCTGAACGATCTGATCAGTCAGAACGATGTTCCAGTTCTACAAGTAAGTGGGACCACAATCGGAACCATTGATAACTCGGTTTTCCAGAACCTTGGTGATAAGACATTCACTATCAACGTGATGAACGAGAACGGTATAGCGTATTCATGGACCTTCACAGGAGATTATAAGCTTGGCACAGAGTTCTTTAATGCTGGCATATTCGAAGTTACGCCTGAAGCAGGTATCAAAGACGCTATCGATTACAAGAATCTTGTAAACCCTCTTGTATTAAACTTTGCAGCTAACGGTGAATTACCGATGAACGCTTCTGTTAACTATTATATAGGCGACAAGTACGACAACGGTACGGAGCTCACACTCTTTTTCTACAATGAGAAAACGGATAAACTTGAGGATCAGTCCCAAACAATTATCGTAACCGATGGTTTCGTTACTTTTGATATAACACATTGTTCATCTTACGTATTGGCCGAGTCCCAGAGTA
>CAYJDU010000139.1:0-1891 GCA_964369035.1 uncultured Methanomassiliicoccales archaeon
TCCAAGGCTGGGTCAGGTTCTCAAGGGATCACGGCGGAGTCGCTTTCATCGATCTTGCCGACAGGTACGGGATCACTCAGATTGTATTTGATCCTGCAGACCTTCCCTCAGAGGCCTACGCGGAACGTATAGCCGATGTTATGAAAGTATTCACCCGTGAGTCCACTGTCTCTATAAGCGGCGTGGTCCGTGACAGGGTTGAAGGAACCACTGATGTACGTAATCCCACTGGCGATATAGAGGTCCTGATTTCTGACGCAGAAGTTTTAGGGAAGTCCAAAATTCCGCCCTTTGAGGTGGGCGATCAAAAGGAATGTGTCCTACCTAACGAGGACGTCAGGATGAAATACAGATATCTTGACCTTAGACGCACGGATATGATAGAGGCCCTTACCTTACGTAGTAGATTCATGGGTCTAGCTAGACGATATTTGGAATCCCTTGAATTCCTAGAGGTTGAGACGCCTATACTTGCACGTTCCACTCCCGAGGGTGCCAGAGACTACATAGTCCCGTCAAGGGTACACCCAGGAAAGTTCTACGCGTTGCCGCAGTCGCCGCAACTTTTCAAACAGATGCTTATGGTAGGTGGCGTTGATCGTTATTACCAATTCGCAAGGTGTTTCCGTGACGAGGACTCTAGAAAGGACCGTCAACCGGAGTTCACACAATTAGACATGGAGATGTCCTTTATCGAAGAGAAGGACATTCAGGATACAATCGAAGGACTGATCTCTTTTGTTTGGGAAGGCCTTTATGGAAAGAAGATCGAGACTCCCTTCCCTCGCATCGGGTACGTAGACGCAATGGAACGGTTTGGTTCGGACAAGCCAGACATGAGGTACGGTCTGGAGTTCGTAAAATTGCTTGACGTTGTCAAGGACGTTCCTTACGAGATATTCCAGAAGATTATGAAGGCCGGCGGCATAGTCGCTGGTTTGAACATAACCACGGAGCTGTCGAAAGGACGCATAGGTCGTAACGACATAGACCGCTACATCGACCATGCCAAAAAAGTAGGCTTGGGAGGTCTAACCTGGATGAAGGTGGAGAACGGGGTTCCCACAAGTAACATCACCAAATACTTCACTCCTGATATCCTTGAAGGCATCAAGAACGCCCTTCACGCTGACGAGGGCGACATATTATTCCTTGTGGCCGGACCTTGGAAGTCCACATACGAAGGCGGAGGTGCGCTCAGGGTCAAGATTGCTGAAGACCTTGGTCTGATTCCTTGTGACACATTCCAATTCTTATGGCTCGTTGACTGTCCCATGTTCGAGATAGACCCAGTGTCTGGTAAACACGATCCATTCCACCACCCCTTCGTCAAACCCCTAGGTGACATCAACGATTACGGATGCATGGGTGCATGTTTTGATATCTGTCTGAACGGTAACGAGATCGGATCCGGTTCCTTGAGAATAAACGATCCTGACCTTCAAAAAGCTGTATTTGTCAAAACCGGTAAATCCGACGAGGACATCAAGCAGGAGTTCGATTTCTTCATCGAGGCCCTGAGCTACGGTGCGCCCCCCCACGGAGGCATCGCCATAGGGATGGACAGATTGATATCTATCCTTCTTGGAAAAGATACGATCCGCGACGTGATAGCATTCCCCAAGAACAAGAAGGCCGTATCTTTATTGGATAACTCGCCTGCTAAAGTCCCGGAGGAGAAGTTGGAAGAGCTTCAGATAATGTCATTGTCCATTGATGATATGGATCTGGGCCCCGAAGAAGAATGATCAGAGTTTTTCTTTGATCAGTCTTTTCGTAGCCTCTACGATATCTGTCGAGGAGTAGGCCCCGCCGGTCTGTTTCATAACGTGACCTATGACGCGGTTGGCGGCCTTCTCATTCTTCCGATAATCTTCTACCACGGACAAGT
>CAYJDU010000140.1:0-1887 GCA_964369035.1 uncultured Methanomassiliicoccales archaeon
CCTAGCGTCGTTGGCCATGCTTGACTACCCTTGCGCCAGTCCGAGTAATAAGATAGAGTTAATAAGGTTTACCGTTCAAAAGGCACTCAAAGATGCTTCAGGTCAGTAAATTAACATATGTTACAAGATTATATAAGAAAAAGACGATGCTTAATTATGGAACCGGCAGAAATGGTAGCATTAGTGCTAGTTGTATTAGGCCTTATATTGTTAATTGTAGAGGCCACTTCGCCGGGAGTGTTCATGATCATTCCGGCATCTGTTTTGATTATCCTAGGAGCATTCGGACTTATTAATCCTGAATTTCTATTCTCGTGGTGGGCCATCCTGATTGCTATATTGGTAGCTGTTCCCGTGACAGCCGCAACGATATACTTCTATAGATTCCTGGGAAAACCCCAGCCACCGTCTACGACGATAACAGATACACTTGTAGGTTCTACAGGTGTCGTTATAGTGAGGACCGTCCCAGGATCCATCAAGGGAAAGATTAGATTGGATTCGGACACATGGAGTGCTAACTCCGAACAACCCATAGAGGTCGGAGTGAATGCAAGGGTCATCCGTAGCGAAGGTGTACACGTGTTCATAGAGCCAGTAGAGCGGACTTGAATTAACATTAAACATAGCTAGCAGTAATAAAATGGAGAGATAAATATGGAACTAGAAACAATTCTGATAACGATCGCCCTTCTAGTGGTATTCGTTATCATAGTGGTCCTGACCAGTGGAGTGAAGATAATTCAACCCTACGAACAGGGCATATACATGAGACTGGGCAAATACGTGCGCGTATTAGATCAGGGTTTGAACTTAGTTTTCCCACTTGTGAACCAAGTCGTGAAGATTGATCTGAGAACCCAGGTATTAGACGTCCCCCGACAAGAGGTCATCACCAAAGATAACTCACCTGTCAATGTGGACGCGATCATATACATCAAAGTCACAGATCCGAAGAAATCTTACTTCGAGGTCACACAGTATAGAATTGCCACCGTAAGTCTCGCACAGACCACCCTGAGGGCCGTTATAGGTGAAATGGAACTTGATGAGATTCTTTCCAACAGAGAGACCATCAACATCCACCTGAGGGACACCCTGGACGAGAGCACGGACAAATGGGGTGTCAAGGTAGAAGGTGTAGAGATACGCGAAGTCGACCCTGCCCCGAAGGTTAAGAACTCTATGGAAGAGCAGACTTCGGCAGAAAGATTGAGACGTGCTGCAATCCTCGAAGCGGATGGGCTCAAAAGAGCCGCCATCCTCAAGGCAGAGGGTGAGAAGAAAGCACGTATCCTTCAGGCAGAGGGTCGCAGGCAGGCCATGGTCCTTGAGGCCGAGGGTACTAGAGTCGCCACCATACTCGAAGGTCAAGGAGAGGCTCAGAGACTACGTATTCTCTCTGTGGGAGCAGCGACCATGGACTCGAAAGCACTATCTGTTCTTTCGATGGACACGATGGTAAAAGTCGGACAGGGAGCATCTTCCAAGATCTTCTTCCCGATGGAGGTAACGAAGCTTATCAACGGTATTTCCGATTATGTAGGAAGTGCATCTGAAGCTCCGGACAGAGAGATCTCTAACGTTGAGGATATGAGAAGAGCTTTCGACAATCCAGATGAGATGCTCGGAAACATACCCAAGCCTGAAGAGATACAGGCAGAAGCTGATAGGATCGATGCCATGATGGAAAAAGCGCTTAAGGAATCCGTCGGTATGGTCAATAAGGATAAAAACAAGATAAAAGACGAATCCTGAACCTTTTTAAAAAAACCTTTTCCTTTTTTTTCATTTACCTTTGTACGAACAAATAAAATATGTGGTGTTTCATAAATAACATGTCATGAGAGAGAGGGCGGCTGACGGTAGGACTTGATCCAGCCGAGG
>CAYJDU010000141.1:0-1872 GCA_964369035.1 uncultured Methanomassiliicoccales archaeon
GGTACGCTGATGCAGCATTCTATAAATGTCCTGATTGTCAGGGCACAGCATCTTACGGGACCGAGGCAAAATGTAAGAACTGCGGTTCTAAAGCCGAATTCCTTCAAGCTGTATCCTTCGTCGATGCTCCAGGACATGAGACGCTTATGGCGACCATGTTATCTGGTGCGGCATTGATGGACGGGGCACTGTTGTTGGTGGCCGCTAACGAACATTGTCCCCAGCCTCAGACCAAAGAGCATCTTATGGCACTATCGATTATAGGTATCGAGCACATAGTTATCGTGCAGAACAAGATCGATATAGTCACGAAAGAACAAGCTCTTGAGAATTATAAGGAGATCAAAGAGTTCGTCAAAGGAACCGTAGCAGAGAATGCTCCTGTCATCCCTATATCGGCTAACCACGGCGTTAATATCGATATGCTCATCGAAGCAATTCAAAATCATATTATACATAAGATAGAACGAGACACGGAATCTACACCGCTGATGCATGTAGCACGTTCTTTCGATATCAATTCCCCTGGTTTCGAACCAAAAGATCTCAAAGGTGGGATCATCGGCGGGACCATCATACAAGGGACCTTGAAGGTCGGCGACGACATCGAGATAGTTCCTGGACGCAGGGTCGAAGTGGCTGGTAAGATGACATATGAGAAGATCATGGCCCGAATAACGACTCTGGAAGCCGGAGGACATAACGTTAAATCCGTAGGGCCTGGAGGGCTGATCGCTATAGGTACCGAATTAGATCCCTCGATCACCAAATCCGATGGTCTTACAGGGACCATGCTTGGAAAGCCTGGAAAACTTCCTTCTGTCGTGAATGAACTTACTATGAAAACGGTCCTGATGGACCGTGTGGTCGGGTCCTCGTCAGAACTCAGCGTTGACGAAATTAAGAGCAACGAACCTCTCATGCTCAGCGTGGGAACAGCTACCACAGTTGGTGTCGTAAAAAGTGCCAGACCGGATTCTGCTGATGTAGTCCTTAAGATACCCGTATGCGTTATGCCTGGTCAGAGGATCGCCATATCCAGAAGGATTTCCAACAAGTGGAGACTTATCGGATACGGTCTCGTAGAGCAATGAGACCATGACGACAAACGTCATCTTAGATACGAACGCACTTTTGATGCCTTTTGAGATTAAGATCAATCTTGATCTCGCGGTAAGGAATGTTCTTGGTGATGTGCATTTCATCGTTCCAGGGCCGATAATCGGTGAATTGAAACGGTTGAAGAATAAACATTCGGCAGTGGCATTGGATTTGGCGAGACGTTATGATATAATGCAGACCGAGTCATCAGGTGACGCGGCGATCATTGAACTGGCACTTAGTACTGGTGCATATGTTCTTACTAACGATAGGGACCTGAGGGAAAAACTTCGTAAGAAGGGCGTACCGTTGGTATATCTTCGTTCTGGCACGCATCTAGTAGCCGAATTCAGATAAGAGGATAAGGCGGATCTTCAGAAGGTTCGCCAGTCCATTCCTTTTTTCCTGTTTCTTTTAGCCTTTTATTAACAAGCTCTTTTCCTTTTTTACTTACGCCATAGACCGGAACTTTGTTTCCTACGGTTATGACGTCACGGTTCTTTGCCTCTTGACGTATAGTTGCAGAAGCACACGCAGTTATAACGTCACATGTATCAAAGAGAGTTACAGCTTCACTGTATGAAGTGCCAGTCGTATGTACGGCCATAATAACAACGCTATAACCGTAGGCATCCCTTATCTTCATAGCATCATCAGCACTACAAACAGTGATAGCTACGGTACGGAAACCCATTGAGTAAGCCTTATCGAGACCGGCTATCATATCTATCTCAGCAGTCTCGGCGTTAAGCACTCTAGCTTCACCTACTG
>CAYJDU010000142.1:0-1865 GCA_964369035.1 uncultured Methanomassiliicoccales archaeon
GTGAACACTTCTGAAGAGCTCAGAATGGCCAGATGGCTTACTGAATACCCATGATACCGCGGTAGATGCTGTGGACCTGGTCTAAGATATTGTCGCAGGTGATCTCTCCCCTGCTGCCCAATATCGCGGCGACGGAAGCGCCTCCACATCCGACACCCTCTTTGATATATCCCCATTCATAGGCCTGAAGTCCTTCGTAAGGACTATTATTGTAATCCATGTTAACGTACACTATCGGTATCTGATCAGAGATTGAGCCCATTAATTTTACCATACTTGAGTTGGGATCGTTCATCAACCATCTGGTGGTTCCCTGGAACATCCTTCCCTGTACGGAAGGGTCTAAGGCTACCGCCGCTGCCATCACCGCTGCCATCTGTGTACCGCCACCGATTATGATCGGTACGCCGGCTTTAGCGGCCCCTAGGATCATTCCGACGTTAGCAGGCATCATCGGGTCTCCGACACATTCTATGGCACGGAGCGGATCATCCTTTAGATCTCCTGGCTCTATGCCTGCAGCCTTCAGCCCTTGCATAACGGTATCCATCTTAAGTTCTTTAGGATTATTCGGAGAACTGCTACTGACGAGGTTCTCCTTTACCGTGCCCATGGCCATAAGGACGGCCAACGCTGTTGTGGTACCTCCAGCACAGCTTTCGCTAATTACGATGTAGTCATATCCACGGGCCAAGGATTCTGCTAATATCTTGCCTTTTTCGAACCCTTCCTTAACATTTGAGACAGAGTCCCCGCTGGTTATGTCCCGGCCGAATTCCCCTCCCATATCGAAATACGGTACGTATGGGGATATCTTACTGCCGCCGTTGATTATGTAATATGGCATTCCAGAAAGTTCCAATGCAGCCTTTGTAAGTGTCGCAGGTGTAGGGATTCCTCCTGGATTGATGGGTATACCTTTCATGCAAGTGATCTTACCGCTAACTAAAAGTTCGGCATCCGCCGCCGGAGTGAATAGCGTAAGGTCTGGTGTGTCACCAGCATCGGATATTCCCGGACGTATCGACGTCATTGTGTTTGCAACTGTACATGTGAAAACGCCTCGCTTGCCCCATATATCCTCTATAAGATTGTCTGCAATCTTCCTGTTTCCCCAAACGTTCAACGACTCTGGAAGTTTTCCGTTATATGTCATAATCATCCTCTCAACCCATTATTCCCGGGATTATTTTTTTCAGAGGGGTTATCTCCCCCTCCCTTAACTTACATTCGAAAGTGGTCCAAACGGGCACATCCATTATTATGTGTTCGCCGGTAACGCATGAAGTTCCGTGGTCCGCAAAGTAAACTATGCGTTCCGCATCTGAAAAGTATTTTTCCATAAGTTTATCAGTATGTTCTAGAACTGCTATTTTCTTAAATGGGTCTTTCTGATGACTGTATTCATCGACCTCATCGATATGTAAAAAGACGTTCTGATGTTTCAAGGCCTCGGCCGCGAAAGGAAAACGGTCATCAAGGTTCCTGATAAGGCACGTCTCATGACCCAGTGATGCACAGACCCCCAGTGATGTGGGGCCGTTCGATATGGCGATCATCTTCTCTAGGCCTTTGAACACTGGGTCTATTCTTCCCATCTGCCCGCATCCCCAAGGATAATTGGTTATTCCGCCCATGATATCTGCTACCTTTCTAACAAGCTTCCCGAGATCCCCTGGTACATCGACCATAGGAGTATTTACAGGCGGTGCTGGAAGATCGGGTATCTCATCATAATCCATGGTCAGCACAGCACGCCCCTTAAAGAAAAAATTGATTTCGGGAAAATATTTATCAAGTATTCCCAGATTCTCCATAACATTACGTTCTAATTCATCTTTGAATTCGTCCGTGTTATACGACCA
>CAYJDU010000143.1:0-1846 GCA_964369035.1 uncultured Methanomassiliicoccales archaeon
AAATAACTTACACTATAATACAACCGATATGTGGGAGACTATAACGAACATAATTGGGCTAGAAATCTATAATCCTGAGGGGATATTCGTAGGAGTTGTAGACGAGGTCGTGATAGATTTATCCACCATGAAAGCTTGCGGCCTGTATGTGGAGAAAGCCAATCCTACCCTTGTGGAGGATAACGTGGTTATCTCGATACCATTCTCATGGGTACGAGGTATCGGGGACGTGGTTATACTCAGGACCTTTCCTGATCACGTCGGCGTTGAGGCCGATCGCCAAGAGGATTCTCCCCAATCTTCTCGATGATTAGATCAAGATCGAACCCAACTTCCTCGGATAATTCCTTGTGTAGGGCCAATATACGTTCTGCGCCGTTGGGAGCATCTTTTTTCCTGAGTTTCTCTACAGGTACTTTATGCGATACTATGTTAGAATCGCTAACTAGATTGTCGGCCTCGGCCACGATCTTCTGTTCTATCGTCCTGGGAAAATAATCTCCCTTAGGGAGTCCGAAGACCTTTACGTCTTCATCATCAAGACCTGCACCTGTGTGTCTCCGCACTATTTCTGATAGCTCCTTCGGAAGACCCAGTTCCTCCACCATCCGTGCACCTATCACAGCATGCAATATCGTATGGTCCAATGACCTTCCGAGGTCATGTAACAACGCTCCTGCGACCACGAGTTCCCTGTTAGCCCTAGGTATACTGGACAATATCACTTCGGCGACCTCTTTGACGGTACGACAATGAAGTATGATACGAGGAGAACAACCGGCCTCCTTCAGAATCCGGATACATTCTTTCTCGTCAGGGTATATTTTAGACAATCGTCTTCCCCCTTTCGTTCGGTATGACTGTCATTTTACCATTACGAGGGGAATAAAGCGTCTCTCCTTCCGTATAACAGTAAAGGAAGATGGCCAATGCGGCAATCTCAGAATGGGGCTGATTTCCTACGGATATGTTGAAATCCGCACGCTGGTACACTTCAAAGGGTACCTTCTCTGCGCCGACTATGACCAACATATCTTTGTCCCTGGGTATCTTGGGCAAGGATTCGTCAAGTCTCTGACCATACATGGTCAGGTGCACGACGGTCCCGTCGAAGTCCTTGATTATACTTTTCCACTTCACGCCGGTCTCTATCTCAAAATCCCCGCCGAAACGTTCCGTCATACTTTTGATGTTCTCTTCGAGTTTCGAATCGTGGGTATCCACGTAAATCCCGCTAGCGCCCAACGCCCTGGACGAAAGTGCCACATGAGTAGTTACGCGTTTGTCCCTGTCAGGCCTGTGACCTATCCTTACTATCCGTATCTCGGACATGATCATTCTTCTTTTAGTGGCTCGATCCTGTGACCACGATAATCCATTTTAACGGACCTTCGTACAAGGCTCTTAAGCATTGTAGACGTAAGAGCGAGGGATTCAGCTACATCTCCTGAGAACCTGCCTGTGGGGCCGACCTCTTTCAGGATCTTTGATTCAATAGCTTCGAATTCCTCTTTGTCCATCATAGCCGCTGCTAGGACATCGCTGATCTCATATACAGGCCACTGAGCGTTTATGCTGAAAGAAGCGTAGTAAGAATGGTATGATTTTTCAGGGTAATTCCCATCTACGGAAAGCCATCTGGTCTCCACAAGTTTCATTTTTTCAAAGAAGATAAGTGCGTCCCTGCCTTCAGGACCATGTTTTTTCTCTATCTCCCCGGCCGTCTTCCATTCCAAGGTCACTTCCTTAAGGACCTCCCGTTTTAAGGGCGTGTCAACGGACCGAAGCATTGGCACTAACTCGGATGGTTCGTTGATGACCTTGATCTTGTTCATGAACGTATACT
>CAYJDU010000144.1:0-1791 GCA_964369035.1 uncultured Methanomassiliicoccales archaeon
ACCATGTTCAAGGTCGACTATTTTGGTAAAGATGCTTATTTAGCACAGAGTCCGCAACTTTACAAACAGATCCTGATGTCTTCAGGACTAGATCGTGTTTTTGAGATCTCCCCTGCATTCCGTGCAGAGAACTCTAACACCAACAGGCACGTCACCGAGTTTATCTCCTTTGACGGAGAAATGTCCTGGATCAGATCACAAGAGGACGTCATGTCCATGATGGAAAAGATAATTGATTTCATCCTTAAAGGAATGAATGAAAAAGGATCGGAACAATTAAGGATCCTAGGTAAGAAAATTAATGTGCCAGTACTTCCATATCCACGTCTTACTTATGAAGAATGTCTTGATATCGTACGCAATAACGGTCACAACCTTAAGGACGGCGATGATCTAGGTACTGAAGGCGAGAAGATAGTCGGCGAACATATGGCAGAAAAAGGATTTGAACTTTACTTCATATGCGAATATCCTGAAGAAGCCAAACCTTTCTACATCATGGAAAAAGATGGCACCCCATATTCATACTCCTTTGATCTGGACTATAAAGGACAAGAGATATCCTCTGGCGGACAGAGAGAGCATGATATCAACCGCCTAACAACCAGAATGGAAAAGAAAGGGCTTGACCCGAACGACTTCGAATTCTATCTGGAATCATTCAGATATGGTATGCCTACTCACGGCGGATGGGGTATAGGTGCCGAACGTCTGCTTGTGAAAATGCTTGATCTATCGAACATTAGGGAAGCCATACTCTTTCCTAGGGACGTATCAAGACTTTCACCCTGACACTTTCGGTACTTTCGGATACCTCTCAGAGTCCAATTTATAAACAACTTACGTAATTTTATCTTATGGCAGCTACAGGCAGCGTCTACGAAAGAGAGTTAAAGTATCTGCTTTCAGGGGAACCCAAATTTATTACTAAAATGGTAAAGACCTGTGACCCAGGTGAGACCAAGGCATATAATTCGATGCTCGAAGACCCGTTCCTTGTAGTACGAGCGGCAGGCTCTCTTGGTGTCGATCTTGTGGCACTACGTTGGGACTTCTCTTTTCCAATAGAAGTTAAAAGCTCCAACGAAGATATTCTACACTTTAGTCGTAACCAGCGGTTAGGGGAGCAAGCGAGTCAGATGCTAGAAGAATGTCAGAGATCCCATCTGATACCGATATACGCCTATCGTTTGAAAAAAGTCAAGGGCGATCCATGGAGGATATTTACTATCCCTTCAGAAAAAGATCTGAGAGGGTTAAGTGTACTTATCAAAAGACGTGTCCCTGAGTTAGAATTATCATCTAACGGTAATTACATAATGAGATGGAAGAACGGCATGAAACTCAGTGACTTCATCTCGTATATGTGCATGTCTAGATTCGACGAGTGAGGGGCCGTCAGCACTCATAGGGCTCATCACGAATCAGCATAAAGATAATCTTCATCCGGCCTTCCTCGATTCCGTAACGGTTACTATGATTAATTCTTCTTCGTAAGATATCACAGTTAATTGCCTATTATAGAACAACCGAGTGTGTGATCACGCTATGGAATAATCTAAGGAATCTGTCAAGATATCCAGCATTTACGATAGACTAGTGTTCAAAGTCCCTAATAAAGGAGTGAACTCAGTTAAAAATCATCTCAGTGCGAGCATCCTCTCGACAGGAACACGTGCCCTTTCTGCAACATCGGGATCGAGCACTACTTTAAAGCATTCCTTGTCTAAAGCTCCGTATATCGAACGCAAATCGGTCATTTTCATAGTCTGGCATATTGCATTTGGAGGG
>CAYJDU010000145.1:0-1754 GCA_964369035.1 uncultured Methanomassiliicoccales archaeon
GAGTCTCGGGTCCCTATGAACTGAGTCCGGGCCTTCCGGATCTGATACATGCTTCCCTGACTGAACGAAGTTCCTGCATAGTTGCGCGTATCTCATAAGGAGTGTTGGTCCTAGGCTTCTTTCCTTCAACTGTGGTAAGAACACCGTTAACTAGAGTGTCGACTACACCTTCTTGTGCGTAAGACTGCATAACCTGTACGAACACATCTTCCGAAACAGGAGCTCCGGTTGGACCTCCCTGGATGATTGGCTTTACAGGGCTGTTTCCGCGACGTGGGTAGAATCTTGCGATGTCTCTGCCTTCTCCGAGGATCAGATTGGTCGGGGTCTTCTTGATACCTTCCCATACTTCTTCTTCGGTGATTTTCATGACACGTCCGAAGTCCTGGAGGTGGTAGCCGGTTTCCACGAGCATCTCAAGTCCAGCGAGGAACAGGTTGTTCATAGTTTCCTTGTCCTCAGGAATTGTCTTTTTTCCGAAGTCCAGTTTGTATTTCTCCTTCATTGCAGTTGCGTTCTGCGGAATGATGGTATAATCCCACTCTTCTTCGGATACTTTCTTGCCCTTCATGGCTCTTTCGTAAACGTCACAAACGGTCAGGGGTCTTGGTGCTGCCATTTTAATCATCCCACCAGAGAGGCGACCAAGGTCATGATCTCGTTTGCATTTTCAGAGTAACCATCGGCTTTGATCTCATTAGCCCAGTCCTGGCTACATGGTGCGCCACCTACAATTACCTTGAAGGAAGCTTCCATTTCGTCCCTACCTTCTACGAGTTCCTTCTGGACCTCGAGTGTGGTGGTCATAAGAGCGGATGCGCCGACTATAGCGGCGTCGTTCTCTTCAGCTGCGTCCATAAAGTCCTGAACCGAAACATCGGCTCCAGCATCGACAACGTTGAATCCAGCTCCGCGGAGCATAGCGCAACAAACGTTCTTTCCGATCTCATGGATGTCTCCTTCGACGGTTCCCATGATAACAGTGGCCTTCATAGAGGATGCTTTACCTACCATGAGTGGCATAAGGACGGAGAGTCCTACTTCCATTGCTTTGGATGCCGCAACGACCTGGGGCAAATATACTTCTGCCTTGTCGAAACGAACTCCGATGATTTCCATTCCTTTTCCAAGACCATCAGATATGATGTCTTTAGGTTCGATCCCTGCGTCGGCTGCGGCTTGAGTTGCAGTTTTGGCGAGTTTCAAGTCCCAATTCTCTACAGCTTTTTGACATGCTGCGAGTAATTCTTTTTTGTTGTTCATAATTAGCCTCCTTATTTGTTTTGTGCGTAGTACTGATTCCTTTCGGAATGCACAATTACCGGTCCATCTTTTATGAACCGGCTTAGCGGGTTACGCCAAGTACGAATAAACATTACAATATTTCTATTTAATACTGACTCTTCGAAAAAAGGGTTTTATGGACTTCATATTTAAATCTATTGAAAATATGGTTATTATTTTTTTTCACTTTTAACCTCGTATATAAAGATGATAGCTTTGCATAAAATCCCAAAGAAATGTTGTACCCAATGCTACATAACGAGGTTTAAAAAAATATTCCTTGAGAGCCTTTATTTTTCAAAAAGTGATGAATCCATATGGATGATGCATGTTTCCACATACTTAGACCTAAATCGTCTACGAGGAACCTCTGGATTCATACGATGTAAGGATCCTACCAATCAATCATATTTTCAGTTATACTGGATGGTCGTCTTGTTATCTTCACCTTATATCAAATCATATAAGGA
>CAYJDU010000146.1:0-1727 GCA_964369035.1 uncultured Methanomassiliicoccales archaeon
CCGTATGCATGAAATGTTCAGCTACGAACCCACCAAAGGCGACCAAATGCCGCAAATGCGGAAGTGGCAGTCTCAGACCAAAAGCTAAAGAAAGCAGGAAGCAGTGAGCCAAATAGTGGCCGCTCCAAATAGCGGCCTGGCTCCTGGCCGTTCCTTTGATTTATATAGTCAAGGACCGTAAGGATTACCGACCTTAACGGAGGGTATCTCATGAAAGTCTTAGTGGTTGACGATAACATCGCTATACAAGAAGTTCTAAAAGAGATAATATCCAGCAAAGGTCATGACGTATATTCCGCTTCTTCGGTAGCGGATGCAGCCGAGTCCGTATTGGAAGTTAAACCAGATATTATTTTTTTAGATTCTCATGTCGGAGGAGAATCAAGCCTCAGTATGATCGACGTCGTTCATGAAGAGGATGCTAATGTCAGCATGAAGATCTACGTCATAAAGAACAACCGGGAGCATATCCCGAAAGACGAGCCCTTCGTAGTAGGGGAAATTGAGAAACCCTTCACAAGTGCGGACATAATCGGTATATTGGATAATGCATTCAAGGTCCCTGATCTGCCACTTCCAGTTAAGAAGTTGATCAAACCCAGACATCATGTTAGGAATGTCCCTAATATGGAACAACCTGAGCAGGAAAAATCAAAACTCCCTTCTGGTATAACACATCTCATCGTAGAGGACACACCTTCGATCGTATACGATTACGCAGAAAAATTCTCCGATGAAGGCCATACTATCTTGATTATCACCACAAGTAAGATAAAAGCGATTAAAGAGAAGACAAAGTACGGTAATATGAACACCATCGCACTTTCATCAAAGCCTAGACTTGATTACAAAGATATACGAAAGCTTGGCACACTTACCGAGGCCATCAACAATTTCATTAAAGATAACGACCATCCAGTGGTGGTCATCGACAGACTTTCAGCACTCATAGATAAGAATGGGACAAATCGCATACTTACTATGATACGTCAGCTCACCACGGGGAATAAAGGCAAGGCAACGTTCTTGATCTCCACAGATGGGAAGGTTATCGATAAAAAGGGTATGGCTATACTGGGTCACAACACGAAGATCCATAATATCGAGCCAATTGAGGTTATTAAATGATCATAGAGAAAGTATGGGCAAGGGAAGTCCTCGATTCCAGAGGAAACCCTACGGTCGAGGCTGAGATAACTGTTAAAGGACACAAGGTCAGAGCGATAGCGCCTTCGGGAGCGTCGACCGGTACATGGGAAGTCCACGAACTCAGGGACGGCGGAGACAGATATTTCGGTAAAGGAGTGCTGAAAGCTGTAGAGAACGTACGTACTGAGATATCCGATTGTATAGTGGGGATGGACCCATCGGACCAGATGTCCGTCGACCAGGCCATGATAGATCTCGATGGAACGATAAATAAGGAAAGGTTGGGCGCCAACGCCATAGTGGCAGTCTCACTTGCTGTTGCCAAGGCCGGGGCGATGTCACTCGGTATCCCAGTCTATGAGCACATAGGGAACGATAACGTGACCATGCCTGTGCCCATGTTCAATATCATAAACGGTGGGATGCATGCCGGAGGGGACCTGAAGATACAGGAATGTATGCTCATTCCCGCAGGTTCCCTCAACTTCTCAGAATCCCTTAGGGCGGCCGCTGAGATCTATACGTCATTGAAAAAATTATTGGCAGGAAGATACGGTCCATCGGCGGTGAATGTTGGT
>CAYJDU010000147.1:0-1685 GCA_964369035.1 uncultured Methanomassiliicoccales archaeon
ATAAGTACGACATCCCTCATATGTTTGAATTCCATAGAGAAACGAAACGCAGCATTGAGATAGTTGTTGTAAACATAAGGTGATTTCACATGAAGAATAAAATTGAAGTATTCCCCGGGGACGAGGTAGCTGTAGAAGAAGAGTATCTCGCATCGGACGGGACCTTCGAAGAGAATGGGATAGTATACGCGTCGCAGATAGGATACCTAGTACTGGATGATGAAGAGTGCGTTGCAAGGGTCGTAACACCGAACCCGCCTAACATCCTGAAGTACGGTGATATCGTATACGCGGTAGTAGCGGATATCCGTAAGACCATGGCTACAGCGGATGTTGTTGCCAAGGAAGGGACCTCACGTGGAGTCGGTGGGGAGACCTATGGGACGATACACGTTTCCAAGATATCTCCCGGATATACCGACGACGTCGGACGGGAACTAAGGAAAGGGGATTTTATAAGGGCCATGGTCCTAGACACTGAACCATCCCTTCAACTTACCACCAGAGACGAACATTTTGGCGTCATCCGTGCACTGTGCGGAACCTGTAAAACGGAGATGGAGATCAAAGGAAGAGGACTTTACTGTCCAGAATGCAAGTACTCCATGACCAGAAAACTTGCTGACGATTACGGGAATGTTAAGCTATGAGCTCACAAGAAATTGAATGCCTTCGTGCCGAGATAACGGCACTGAAGACAGAAGTCCGAGATCTAAAGGACATAGTCAGTGGGCTCTATATGATGATGGTCGATGAGGATGAAGCGGACAGTTCCCCGATACAGACGGGGAGGTACCTGAACTGAAGCTCATCGTATTGTTGTCAGGCGGGATCGATTCACCGGTGGCCGCTTACGTTATGACCGAGGTCGGTGCCGAGGTAATACTCCTGCACATGGATAATTCACCATATGGGGACCGCCGTTCTTTGGACAACGTGGAACTACTTGCTGAACGTCTACGGGAAGCTACAGGGCAGGAGATGCCTCTTTATTCGGCGAGACACGGACCTACACAGGCACGTCTGAACGAGACCTGTGACACAAGATATCAATGCGTCATGTGTAAACATGTCATGCAACGTACCGCAAGGAATCTGTGTAAACGTCTCGATTGTGCCGGTATAGTGATGGGGGACTCCTTGGGACAGGTAGCTTCTCAGACCTTGTTGAACATCCGAGCGGAGAACACAGGATTGGATTTCCCTGTACTCAGGCCGTTGATAGGATACGATAAGTTGGAGATCGAAGAGATCGCCAAGAACATAGGGACTTACGAGATCTCCATACGTCCAGCTACTGGTTGTACATTGGTACCGAAAGGACCGGTCACCAACGCAGAACCTCACAAAGTGATGGAGTTCGATGAATTAGCTGGGACCGATGGACTTGTGACAGCTTCTGTGGATTCCGCGATAAGGATATCCTGACTTAATAGAACGCGGGACAGTACGTTATATCGTTCCTGTCATAGAGCATATCCATGGTTACACGGCTGATGTATCTTGCCTGTACGGCTGAAATATAAAGAGTATTATTTCCAATAGGGATCTTGATGTCATTAGCTTTAGAAGGTTTTACTGTTATTGGAACCAGGGCGGCACCGGTGCACGCTGTGCAAACACGATAATCTCTACCCTCGGTCAGTATTTTCTTCTTAACATTTTCATCTACCGTTATAGGCATA
>CAYJDU010000148.1:0-1653 GCA_964369035.1 uncultured Methanomassiliicoccales archaeon
CAATGTCCGTCCACGAGATAACCCCAAACCGTTCAGCCCTCTTGGAACTCAAGAGAAAGATCAAGATGACCGAAGGTGGTCACAAGATCCTCAAGATGAAGAGGGACGGCCTGATCATCGAGTTCTTCAAGACTCTTGAAAAGGCACGTCAGATGCGTGCCGGGGTTTTGTCGGATTATGAGGCGGCTATCAATAAGATAGCCATCGCAAGGGCGGTGGAAGGAGATATTTCCGTTAAAAGTGCGGCATATGCACTTAAAGCGGATCATCAGGTCACAGTAGGAAGCACAAACATCATGGGGATGAAAGTCCCCAAGGTGACAGCTTCTGGATCGATGCACACCAAGATAACCGAGAAAGGTTACGGTGTGATATCCACATCAGCATACATAGAGGAAGCCTCCGTGGCCTTCGAGAAACTTCTGGAGACCCTTATTAGGGCTGCAGAGATCGAAACTACCATGAAGAAACTTCTTGATGAGATAGAAAGGACCAAGAGAAGGGTCAACGCCCTTGAGTTCAAGATAATCCCTGATTTCAAGGAGTCGGAAAGGTTCGTTAAATTCAGTCTCGAGGAGATGGAAAGAGAAAATACGACCAGACTCAAACATCAGAAGAAGAAAGGTGAGAAGGTAGAGTGAAACCTCTAGAGGAACGCTGGGAGGAGATCAAGAAGGACCCCGTAAGAATAACACGGGTGTTCAAAATTGTCTGGATCACAGCGTACTCTACTCTCATCCTTGGTATAATCGTTATTCTCTGGTTCCTGATGGACGCCCATCTGTTCTAAACCTTTTAAAATAATTAATTTTTTATTATTCTACTTTGGATTCAGCCTTCTTAGTGAACATCTCTAATCCTATTATCCCCACTATTATCATCAATACGAAGAACAGACGTATCAACGTGGCAGGTTCGTTGAAAAGGACTATTCCTACTATGACGGCTCCAAGGGCACCGATACCTACCCACACGGAATAACCCACTCCTGTCGGTATATCGGATCTTAGTCCCTTATCAAGGAACCAAACGCTGACAAAGAGGAATATTATGGTAATGATCGTCCACAGAATTTGCGTAAAACCCTCGGACATAAACATTGCGGTAGCCCATACGGTCTCGAACATCCCGCCGATGAATAGGTAGACCCAGGCTAATCTTTTCGTATCCATTCAGACACCTCCGAACATCTGTAGCCCTACGACGCCAGCAAGGATGACGAATACGAAGAAGATCTGGATACGTTGTACTCTTTCGTCATACACCAGATATCCTGCTATCAATGTCCCTATGGCCCCGATGCCTGTCCACACCGCATATGCTGTCCCCAAGGGGATACTCAACATAGCCAGAGCAAGGAAATACGGACTGGCTATCATGAAGAATATGGTAGCTAACGCCCATCCTATCTTTTTAAAAGATTCAGATTTCTTTAATGTGATGACCCAAAAAGGTTCTAGGAGTCCGCCTATGATAAGCCAAACTATCGCTATGGTTTCCAATAGATCAGTCCATGAAGCTCTTCATCGTCATTTTCCCTGTGCCTAAATGTACGATGGGCATTATAGCAGGGTCAGGATTGAAGTTATGCATCTTCTGATATACCGTTTGGTCCTGCCAGGTGGAAGCGTTGATCATCTTCACTCCGTTGTA
>CAYJDU010000149.1:0-1653 GCA_964369035.1 uncultured Methanomassiliicoccales archaeon
AAATATGTTATAATAATGGTGCCGAAGGCCGGATTCGAACCGGCGAACCCCTGCGGGAACAGATCTTGAGTCTGTCGCCTTTGACCTGGCTTGGCAACTTCGGCTTATTGGATGAGGTAGAATACGGTTGTAAATAAACCTCACGGCGGAGTTGTCACTTCCGCCCTGTCCCCTGAGACGTAAAAGGTGTACTCGTGTTGAGAAACTATGCCTCTTTTTATCTCTACTAATTGAGAATAGGTTGAGAGTATCCCGCGACGGATAAGGAAATTGACATACTTCTCCGCTTCAGGAAAATCACAACTCCTAGCGCAGAACGGGAATGATTTGAACTCTTCTTTTACGTAATCAAAGAACTCCTTGATCTTCGGTTCCTCGATTTCCCTTTCTCTGAGGATGCGGACTATGTTACCTGGTCTACCGTTGACGACCTCTCCTCTACCGTTGGTAGCGAAAGGTTCTATCGCTATTATCATTCCTTTCTTGATCTGGGCCATATCGCCACTGGCATAACTCGGGATAGACATCCCAGCGTGTAGATCGTACTGCGTTATCTGATGACCACATAAGTTACGTATCGGACTGAATCCATCCTGTCTGATGTTTGATTCGACGACAGTACCTATCTCATTTAGGGGACATCCGTCCCCGACGAACTCCGCTACGGCGTCCCTAGCCCGTTTAGATGCCTGTATAAGTTTGGTGTATCTACCCGTACCTGCTTCAGCGGTTCCCGCGGTATCTCCAACCCAACCTTCGAGCTCCGCCCCACAATCTACCTTTACCACGTCCCCGAGTTCGAAGACTTTCTTATCGTTCACGCTTGGGGTGTAATGAGCGGCTACCTCGTTGACGCTTATGTTACATGGGAACGCTAAACCACAACCGTGATCGCGAATAAATCCCTCTACTTCCTGTGCCACATCATATAATTTGACACCTGGCTTGACCATACTTAGTCCGATTTCACGGGCCTCGCCTGCCACCTTGCCAGCGGTCCTCAACTTGGAAAGTTGGTCCTCATTCAACAACGAAGGACCTCCTCTATCTGTTCTTTAGAGATCGCTCCCTGGCGGACTATCTCGACCTCGCCCAGGTTAAGCCATACTATGGTAGACGGCTTGCCTAGAGAAGAAACGCCAGAATCAAGATATGTAGAGATATTATCACCTAGATCTGCAACGGCTGGCCCTATGGACGTTGAATCTGGGTGTGAATGTGCATTAGCCGATGTCGCAACAATGGGTCCGCAACGGCGTATAAGTTCCAGAGCGGCAGGGTTGTCCGGAATACGGACCCCGACCTTCTGAGATGCCGATGTGACCAAATCGGAAACAAGAGCACTCTTTTTTATTATTATCGTAAGGGGACCTGGGAGGAATGCGTCGATGAGTATGTCGGCGTTCTCGTTGAGCTCCGCAACATCCTCCATCATCTTCTTATTGGCTACAGCAACCGAAAGTGGCATGTCGAAGGGTCTGTTCTTGGCCATGAATACCTTTTTTACTGCTTTCAGGTTGAAAACGTCCGCACCTATCCCGTACACTGTTTCTGTAGGGTAGACTACTAGTTTTCCTGTAGCTATATCTTCAGCTGCGTGTGATATCGCCTCGATTGTGGCGTTGTCCAAATTGTCATTGCATTTCAGTATCT
>CAYJDU010000150.1:0-1508 GCA_964369035.1 uncultured Methanomassiliicoccales archaeon
ATGAAGCCCTGTCGAGGCTTCGACTCGGATTCAAATTCCGGCCGGGGCGCCATTTTAATTCTCATTTCTTAAAGAATATTATTTTTAAAATTTGGCGGAACCGTGTAGTATCACAGTTGTGCTACCATTTTTGGAATCCTTTGAAAGTTCCGCATCTACTCCGAACACCGTTCGCATATTTTCAGGTGTAAGTACATCCTCAGTCTTTCCAATAGAATGGATCTTGTGATCATGTATCATTATTATTCTATCGCAGTAGCGAGCAATCATAGGTAAATCGTGAGATACGATCACTACTGTGAGTCCTTCTTTCCTTGAAAGAGCGTGTATCATATCTAGGACGTCAAACTGTGCACTGATGTCCAAATGCAGCGTCGGTTCGTCCATTAAAAGTATCTTAGGTGTTTGCGCCATCGCTCTGGCGATTATCACCTTCTGACGTTCCCCTCCACTCATTGTGTTGACATAACGATTTGCCATCTCCGATATACCGGTCTTTTCTATTGCGTTGTCGATTATTTCTATATCGTTAGTCGATTCCCCTTGAAATGATTGTTGAAAGGGCATTCTACCCATCGACACTATCTCTCTAACGGTAAAAGAGAACTTGATTTCGTTAGACTGTGGTATCACTGCAATCTCTCTAGCGATCTCCTTCTTTTTGATGTCTTCAAGATCTGTGTCACCAATCATAACGCAGCCTCCCTTAGGATGGAAGTTCTTGTTAAGATTTCCCAAAAGAGTTGTCTTTCCACAACCGTTGGGTCCCAATATACCCAATATCTCTCCTGGCACAAGGTCAAAATTTATATCTTTCAAGACCGGTTTTTCCTTATAGCTGTAATATAGATTCTTGATGTGTAACATTACCAGCCGACCTCCATCTTACGTCTTCGTAATAGATAGATGAAATATGGAGCACCTATGAGAGAAGTGATTATGCCTATCGGCAACACTCCAAGAGATTGTGCGAACATATGTGCCAGATAATCACATCCTACAAGGAATACACCACCTGACAGGAATGAAAGAGGAATTAAATATCTATTGTCAGGCCCTATTATTATTCGCATGATGTGAGGGATGATTAAACCTACGAAACCTATAGTTCCTACAAAACACACAGCCGCCGCGGTCAACATCGAAGTAAATATTAAAAGAACAAGACGAACTTTTTTTACGTTCACGCCAAGATTCATAGCATGAGCGTCACCCATCATCATAGTGTTCAATTCTTTAGAGAAATATATGGCAACGAACGTTCCGATCGCTATTAGAGGTATCATTATTGCGATCTCCCCCCATGAATTGCCCGAAAGGCTTCCCATTCCCCAGAAAACGATGTCGGCTAGCTTATCTCCAGCCATGTACGTCAATAACGACACCATTGCCTGTAACAGTGCGCCGATAGCTATACCTGAAAGGAGAAGGGTCTCCATATGTGTCTCGTTGCCTATACGAGCAAGCCCGTAGACCAAGAACATCGTACCCATACATATTGCGAAAGC
>CAYJDU010000151.1:0-1475 GCA_964369035.1 uncultured Methanomassiliicoccales archaeon
ATTTGTATAAATCGCTTTTAGACCAATAGGAAGGATGGTATTTGAAATGAACTACAATTTGACTGATGATGAATTTATAGCCCGTTGGAACATATGGTGTGGTTTCCTCCGTGATGGAGAAGATTCTAATGCGATCCATAATCAACTTAACAATTTATATTGGTCTATTGGAGTTTACAAAGCAAAGAATATTTCCTGGGGGCAAGGGAAAATAGATAATGCTGCAACGGCACCTCTCTTTTTTGATTATTATCTTCAAACGTTTGCTGTTTTCCTAGTTGTCAATATAAGAAAGATTTTGGAAGAGGGTGTATTGATTAATAACAATACCACGAGTCCTGACCGCTCGGTAATTAGTTTGTCCAGTATTTTAAAAGACATTCGCTTCCAAAGACAAGAATTTACAAGACGTCGCATTTTTCTTGCAAATGAAATTGTATACGATGAAGAACAGATAAAAATCAAGCATGAAGCATACTCTAATGAAAAAAGGAAAAATGGAAAATATTTTTATTCAGTTCCGAGGGAATTATGGGTTTATCCAACATGTTGTTTACATGAACAGTGGGATAGGTTAACTGAAAAAACAAAAGACTTACGTACAGAAAATGATACTATTACTGATGAAAAATTGAAGAGATTGGGAGAAAAAATTAATATGATTAGGAAAGAGATAGAGATTTTCGCAAACAAATTTATCCTGCATGCAGCAACACCCATGAGTAGACTTGCAAAGAAAGGGTATAATGAAGAAACGTTTGAGGGTCCATCGATTACTCGTCTTATTGAAATTAGTCTCGAATGTGGTTCTATGTATGGGGAATTATGTGATTTTTTGTCTCTTGGTAGAATGAATCCACTGCCATATGCTCAATTTGACAAGTGGGAAGGCTGGGTTTCGACTAAGTATGCAGATCGAACAGTTTTGGAAGATACATGGAACAAATGGGATGATGCAATTAAGGCTGCGGTAGGAGCTTCTTAAGCATTAGAGAATGAAAATAAACCATTTCCTGTCAATACGGGATTATATATTGCTTAGGGATCTGCATTGTGTAAATACCATTCTCTAGCTACTTGTACATCAAACGCGTTGGCACTCCGGTCTTTCTTGGCTTATGTATGTGAATTTGAAGGAAAACAGGTTGTTATGTTGTCAACAAGCTACTTTTAGTCTCTTTTTGTTTGACTCGGGTTCCCCGGGGGGTATAATTGCTGTTAGTATTGGAATGATACCAGTGAATAGCATAGATGCGCTATTTTTCTGATTTTGCAAACTCTGGGGGATGGTCCTATGGTTCCATCCCTTATTGCTGGGTACTCACTACTAAAAGGTAAGGTTGTCATGGCTTTTCTTGAATTGTATATTATGTCTTTCTCAATTGGCGGGCTGAACCTGCGTGAATCTCTGATTGCAACAAACGCCTACCTCTCAAGCAATGATTGGGATAAGGCAAGAGAGTTGATTATACAAG
>CAYJDU010000152.1:0-1446 GCA_964369035.1 uncultured Methanomassiliicoccales archaeon
CGTCTACGAGAGCGATCTTTGCGTTCTTGACGACCTTAGGCATGCTGGGCTGAACCGGTTCTTTATCGATTATCAGACCTTTGTAAAGCTTGGACTCTTCCATCTTTGCGCCTGCTTTCTTGACGGTCTGAATGTTGGACAGGTCTATTGTGTATTTGCCGTCCTTATCTTTCTCCGCTACGGTCTTAACCGCATCTACCACAAGTTTAGCGAAGAATTCTTTTGATCCGCTAACCTGTTTACTGATCATTGCGACCTCAGCTATATTCCTAAGGACCTGCTCATCATCTATGGTGACCTCTTTTGCAATCTCCTTGAGGATCTCCTGTGCCTTTTCGTTAGCAAGTCTGTATCCCGCCGAGATTATGGTCGGATGAACGTTGGACTCAATCAAATCAACAGCCTTCTTCAAAAGTTCCCCAGTGATTATGACCGAAGTTGTAGTTCCATCTCCGACCTCAGCGTCCTGAACTTTTGCAACCTCTACAAGCATTTTTGCCGCGGGGTGCTGTACGTCCATTTCTTTTAGGATCGTCACACCATCGTTGGTTATGACAACGTCGCCTATAGAGTCGACGAGCATCTTGTCCATTCCCCTAGGTCCTAGACTGCTCCTTACGGAGTCAGCGATAGCCCTAGCGGCGGATATGTTGTTTAACTGAGCGTCTTTCCCTTTGTTTCTCTTAGTACCTTCCCTAAGAATCAGAATAGGTGTGTTACCCATGCCCATATTTTTTACCTCCAATACAATTCCATTTTAGTGGATTCTAACTGATAAAGTTTGTTCTTCTATATAAACCTATCAAACCAATGTTCTAGCTTACCCGCGCTAGTAAAGAAGGGTACTCGGTGCGTTAATCGCATCTCATGGTATTTAGACCCGTACAAATCTAGCTGTATACCATCGTTCCCAGTGTATCGATGGTATCTTTGGGCACGTTCATAATTCAACGGTCCCGTGACAGGACATTATCAGACGGTCAAACCCTTACAAAAATATGGACGGATAGGACTGAACTATGTACATCCCGACGAATATCGGAAATAAAATTCTCAAAGACGTGACGGAACGTTGCTCTATGCTCGTATCGAAGACGTTACGCCTGCGACGATAGGGGGCGGTCACGTAAGATGCCACGATGAATGTGGATTATAAATAGCACTTTTCTTAGAGTCGGGTGCCTGACGTCCTCTGTGTTAAGACCAGAGTGAATGTTTCATCCTTATCCTTTTTTACGCCCGTATCGTATTCGATCCGATGGACCTGGCAGAACCGTATATTCTCCGTTGGTCCTGAGGACCCGTCTATTTTATTCAAAAATAAATAATTGAATAAATCACGCCCGCCGAAGAAATATAACACTGTGACTTCCCAATGGATCGACTATGTTATGCCTTTGCAATAGTATTTTAGTAAACACTTGCATCATCTCTGGAATACAATGG
>CAYJDU010000153.1:0-1235 GCA_964369035.1 uncultured Methanomassiliicoccales archaeon
TCCTGTGATCATCCTTGGAGACCACGCAGTCGATCTCGCCGATGAGCGGGGTCTCCAGACTCATGCCGGTTGCATCGGTCAGCGGAACGCAGAAGGCCTCGTTGAAGGCGACTACCTGCTCCAGCGGATCTATGTTGTTCACCGCACAGGCCACCATATCGCGCCCCTGCTTGGCGCACGACTCCGCATCCATCTCTTTGTCAAACCGGATATCACCGTCATCTTCAAGCTGCCTCTCCCAGACGGTCTGGAAGAGATCTGCCGTCTCCTGTGACTCTGGCACCTGACCAGCCATCCGGCTGGATGCCACCCACTCCATGACCCTGTGATAGGCAGAGCCGAAGCTCAGTGGCAGTGGTGTGAATGCCTTGGGCAGCTTGTAGATCCTGTCGAAGGCGTATTGCAGGCTGCAGATGTTAAAGAACTGATTGAGGGCGCTATAGCTCCAGTGGGGCCTGGCCCTGTACTCTCTGAGTGTTCCCATGATTGTCTCCTTGTGTGGGGTGTGTGGGGTGTGTGGTGTGTGGGGTACACAAGAGCCGAGCACACAAATTACCTGTGCCCGGCCCGCAGTGTATTTCACGCCGCCCGATTGCGACGTCCGCCAGCGTACATTTCGTCCAGCAACGCACTGGCCTGCTTGCTTGAGAGATCATAGAGCCCCTCGACCCCGAAGCGCTCACGCAGATCTGCATTGAGGTCAGGGAGCAGGATCTTTTGCTCTGCAGCCAAGTCGGTAATGAACTTGATCTGCTTGTTGCTGGCCTTACGCTCCCCTCCGCGCTCACTGCGCTGATGGTTGCGCTGCTGTCCTGCCTCCGGCTGATAGGCCGGTGCTGGGGTAGCCGCCTGTACGCCGCCATGCAGTTCGTCATCCACTGCCCGCCGCAACAACGCTGCGGTCTCATGGATGCGCTCTTTGATCTGCTCGGGGGTCAGAGCATCACTAAGCTCCAGCTCCACCGATGCGTGGAAGCTCTGGCTTGAGTAGTCCTGGCCCTCGACCGGGATCTTCTTGCTATAAGAAGTGTTAAGCTTGATCATCCTGTTTTCTCCTTTTCTAGTGATTGAAATATGCACTGGCGTTTAAACAGCTAACGCCATTGCCACGCGCTTGACCGGCTTAGGCCTCGACAGCTCTTTGACAGAAACCGCGTGGGTGTACTCCACCAGCGGATCACACACCATGCTGTCGCCGATACGTTCAGCCGCTATGGCTGCCGAGAGCCTGTCAC
>CAYJDU010000154.1:0-1232 GCA_964369035.1 uncultured Methanomassiliicoccales archaeon
CTATTTTACTCTACATAACAGAGGTGCTGATTTTGATTCAGCAGTGCGTGAATACTCTTCTAATCAAGCATCGTATCCTCTTGGTAAAATGCCCTTCATGGCACTGGATAACGTCCCTTCCATCATTAGCAGTCAAGTTGGTACAGCTCAGGTTGGAGATGTAATTATGCCGGTGATTAAAAATAATGTCTGGTATATTTATAAAGTTTTAGAAAAGACTAAGTCCATGGTTAAGTTGCAAGAGCTTAAGCATCCTGTTCAGATTAGCCAAAAGACTATCCTGAAGAACCGTGAAGATTTTCAGCAAATCAGTGATTTAATCAGACAAATCGGGATAGAGCAAGCCGGTTTTGAATATGGTTGGGAAGTGCATAGTGCGGAAAACTTAAATACGCAGAGAGTCTTTGTAGAAGGGTTAGGTGATCTTTCCGAAATGATTAATGATGCTGTTAATCGACCTGACGGTTATGTCTATTCACCAAGTTATAACAAAAATGAAAGATTTTTAGTAATGGTGCAGATTCAAGAGAATAAGCTAAATAAAAAGAAGCCTTTAGAAGAAGTCCGTGCTGAAATTTATACCTCTACTCTATACGAAAAAAGAGTTGATTTAGTTTCCAAACGTTTAAGAACAATTGCTGATAAATATAATAAATTAGATCCAAACCAATTAACAGATGTTGCTGTTAGTGAACTTCAAGATGTCTCCCGCGAGACTAAACTTATGGATGCTCAGAATATTCTCTTGAATGAAGATATCTTATCATTAAAATCCTCCGGTGATTACACTGCTTGCCATTCCGACGGTAAGAATGGCTACGTAGCTGTTTTAATCAACCAAAACAAAGCTGACAAAGCTTATTTTAATGCTAACTATTACATCTTCCAAGGTGAGTATAGAAGAGGAGCCTTAACTAACTATTTTGATACCTGGTTACAAAAAGAAGTTAAAAGAGCTAAAGTTCGCAAGTGGTTTAGTATGAAGGATATATATAAAGGATAAGAATAATGATTAGAAATATACTTATTTTAACTACCGGTGGTACTATTGGAATGAAAAGAGACCGTGATAACGGAGTAGTTCCCACTACCGAATTTGTTGAGTTCATCACTTCATTTCCTCAATTAAATGAGATTGCTAATGTTGATGTTATTGAATATGCTAACTTACCAAGTCCCTACATGACTCCTAAGATTATGTTAGATTTAGCTAAAGCTGTTGATGGCTATCT
>CAYJDU010000155.1:0-1184 GCA_964369035.1 uncultured Methanomassiliicoccales archaeon
ATTCGATTGGTCTGTTGGCATCGAAGCTCCCGTTAAGGTATATGCGTCTTATTCTGGTATGTCTCAACTCGTCGATCATACCGTAAGCATCCTTGATGACCATGGAGTAACAATGTGGACTTTTATCGTCCGGAGCGGTGAAACGATGGCGGTTCCCTCTGAAGCAATGTCGTATTACTACGATGTTAAAATGACGGAAGAGGTTGATTGGAACGTTCCGATCACTTCGGATATGATCATTTATCAAAAAGAAGTATTTGTTTATAATGAACCAGAATATTGTGGGGAATTTTGGTCGCTCTCTATACATGTGACATACACAGGTTCATATGCACAAAGCATTGAATGGGATTTCGGGGATGGAACCCCTATCGTCACAGAATGGGATCCGTATCACACCTATGGAACGGTCGGGTCGTATATCATAACTCAGAAAATTTATATCGATCCTGACGATTGTCCTTGCGCTACCGGCAAATATCTTATCCATATCATGGGACAACCTTATGTTAAATTACATCAGCCCATCGGAGCTCCCGCTTTTTTTGAAAATAAGATCTTTACCGACATACACAGTCCCGCAGTCCAGCCTGATGATCCTGTCTGGGAGGGTCATGATTTTAAAGGATGGTTCTCGGACGAAGAACTAACAAGACCATTCGATTGGTCTGTTGGCATCGAAGCTCCCGTTAAGGTATATGCGTCTTATTCTAGTACGTCTCAAGTCATCGATGATACTATGGTTTTTGAAGATGAGGATGCAGAGAAGCTTGAGGGCCAACCTCAGACCGTGGCGGTATCTGACGGCTTAGTGACTCGCGACTTGACCTATCGTTCGTATACATTAGCTGAGATATCTACCTACGCTACGATAAACGAAGGCACGATAGTCGATGACAACACAATATCTTATGTCGGTATAGTGATGGTGATTCTTGCAACTATAACTTTGATTGCGGTAGTATCGATACGTTCTAAGAATCAGGTCTGAAAACATCTTACAGGCTTTAGGGCCTGTATTTCTTTTTTTCTGGTTCTTCAGGTTTTTGTGTGGAAACGATTGCGTAAGCTCTTCATGAAAACATTATCGAAGGGTTCCGCACGGGTCCTTCGGACCCTACCGGAACCGAAAGGTATTGTGAGTTGTGCGTCCGGTCGATAAATCGACCTCCCTTCAACTCACC
>CAYJDU010000156.1:0-1179 GCA_964369035.1 uncultured Methanomassiliicoccales archaeon
GCCACTCTTCCCTATTATGTGGACCTGGATGTCTGTGCGGTATGCAAAGAGTACTTTCTTAAAAATAAATGGGTGGCCTTGGACAGGCGCGACGCCATCGAAGACGCGGCGATCGATGAAATCTCTCTACTGGAAGGAAGCCGTATACTTTCCATCGATACGGCGGTAAGGAAACAGGACCCTAAGACATTCTTAGTCGAGCTCCAGGTACAAATCATGGTTCAGGAAACACAGGTAGAGTCTGATGCTTCCACGACAGTCAGGGTTAAGAACACGGTCTGTAAAAGATGTTCCAGGGTCCAAGGGAGCTATTACGAAGCAATATTGCAGGTACGTTCTGAAGAACGTTCTGTGGAAACCGAGACTTTGGACGAGGTCCTGAACATGGTGGTGAACTATGTGGAGCAACAGTCTAAGATAAATCGTCAATATTTTATCACTAAGGTGGAGAAGATGCACGGTGGCGTTGACTTCTACATATCATCCCTGGCTCTTGGACGCATGTTGGAGAAGATGATATCCGACAGATATAGCGGTCAGACTAAGGAATCCTCGAAATTAGTCGGTCGTAAGCCGGACGGACAGGACATGTACCGTGTTACGTACCTAGTACGTTTACCTGAATTCAAAGTAGGTGACGTAGTTATCTGGAAAGATAATCACTACAGGTTGTCAAGGGTATTCGCTACCGGAGGACGATTGACCGCACTTAAGAATTTTAAGGAGGTCACTCTTCGTAAATCCGATATGCCGGCGCTTAAAGTATACTGTAAATCGGCAGATCTATTGGATGTGACGGTGGTCAGCGGTTCTCCTCCGGAGTTACAGGTCCTGAATCCGTTGAACTATGAGACCTTGGACATAAAGGTCCCTGAGGACGCGATAATAGGCGAGACGGTAAAGGCGACAGTTGTGGACGATATCATGTATTTTGTTAAGTAATCATTTTTTATTACGCTCGCCATACATCGTTATGATAAAACTGCCAGAACCAGTTGAGGATGTCGTGTTCAATCTTCTAAGGGCATCTAACACCAAACTCCCGAAAGACATGGGATGGGCACTGGAAGCGGCCGCGGGATGGGAGACCGATCCGACGGCACGTTCCCAACTTGGAGCGATAATGGATAACGTACGTAAGTCCGAACTTTTATCGAGACCAATGTGCCAGGACACTGG
>CAYJDU010000157.1:0-1113 GCA_964369035.1 uncultured Methanomassiliicoccales archaeon
TCAATACAATGCTCCAAAGTTTGGATCCGCATTCTGCGTATTCTAATGCTGAAGAAAACAAAATGCTGTTAGAGTCACTTGAAGGAGCATTTGAAGGAATTGGAATCCAATTTTCCATTATGGAGGATACCGTAACTGTTGTCGCTACTATAAGTGGAGGCCCTTCCGAAAAAGTCGGAATCAGAACAGGTGATAAAATAGTGACAGTAAATGGGAAGAACATTGCGGGAATAGGCATCAAAAATGAAGAGGTTATGAAGTTGCTCCGAGGAGAGAAAAACACCAAAGTAAAGTTGGGCGTTAAACGAATGGGATTTAAAGAGTTAAATAATTATGATTTATTGCGTGATGTAATTCCCACTTATACTTTAGATGTAGCTTATATGATTGATAAGAAAACAGGATATGTGAAAATTAATCAATTCGGAGGAACAACCGGAAAAGAATTTGCAGATGCATTAATCCGTTTAAAGTCTCGGGGAATGAAAAAGTTAGTCTTGGATTTGAGAGGCAATCCCGGGGGCTACCTGGATGCCGGAATTCAAGTGTGCGATGAACTGCTCCCGAAAGGTGATATGATTGTTTATACGGAAGGATTGAAAGTGAAAAGCGATAAAATCTATGCCACCTCTTATGGTAATTTTGAAACTGGTGAATTGGTCATTCTTATTGATGACTTTAGCGCTTCCGCAAGTGAAATTGTAGCCGGCGCTGTGCAAGACAATGACCGCGGAACTATTGTTGGAAGAAGATCTTTCGGAAAAGGGTTGATTCAAAGACAAATAGATCTTTCAGATCAATCTTCGTTAAGAATTACTACTTCACGATATCATACCCCAAGCGGTCGATGTATTCAAAAAGATTACCGTAACGGGACAGATGAATACAATGAAGAACTATTTAATCGAATTATTAATGGAGAAATGGAAAGCGCCGATAGTATTAAGTTTGATCCTAAATTACAATATACAACTAAAAAAGGAAGAATTGTCTATGGTGGGGGAGGAATCATGCCTGATTTTTTTGTCCCGGTTGACAGAGACTCTAATATGACCGCTTTTTACCAACTCTTGAATTCCGGAGTTTTGTCTCAATTTGCATTCGATTATACCT
>CAYJDU010000158.1:0-1063 GCA_964369035.1 uncultured Methanomassiliicoccales archaeon
ATTCGGCACCCCTCTCCGGAAACTTTCTTCGAAAGTGAAGAGGGGAATTAAGAGGCTGCGTATCAATCTTAACTCTGTGTTAGGGTCTTTTTTCTCGCTAATTATTACGAATCTCACCAATATATTGAATCATATTTTATCTGTGGAAATCTTTTCAATCTGCGGTATCTGTGTTCCATTTCCCGCAATTTCCCTAAATTCAGACAAATCTATTGACATGATAAAATAGCTATATCTAATGACATAAATTAGAATTTTAGGAGTATAGATGTCAAACAAAGTAAGAGTTAGGTTAGCTCCAAGTCCTACAGGTTATCTACATTTAGGTACCTTAAGAGTAGCTTTATATAATTATGCCTTTGCAAAAAAGAATAACGGAAGCTTTATATTAAGAATTGAAGATACAGACCAAAATAGGTTAGTTGATGATGCAGTTGAGAGAATTATATCCACCTTAGAGACAATTGGGGTTGAATTTGATGAAGGACCAATCCAAGGTGGTGCGTATGGACCTTATGTGCAGTCTGAAAGATTAGATATTTACAATAAGTATGTTAATGAATTAATAGAAAAGGGTTTTGCATACCACTGTTTCTGTGATAAAGAGACTTTAGATGAGATGAGAACTGCTCAGATGGAACGCAAGGACGATCCGAAATATGATAGACGCTGTCTTAATCTTTCAAAAGAGCAAGTTCAAACTCGTATTGAGAGAGGAGATTCTTTTGTCATTAGGTTAAGAATGCCTGATGATAGAATGTTCTCTTTTGATGATGCCATACGCGGAGTTGTGGATATTAGCTCTAATCAGGTTGATGATCAGGTTATACTTAAATCTGACGGTTTCCCTACTTACCATCTGGCAGCGTGTGTTGATGACCATTTAATGGAAATCACGCATGTCTTTAGAGGTGAAGAGTGGATATCAAGCACTCCCAAGCATATTTGGCTCTATGAATGTTTCGGCTGGGAAGCTCCTAAATTTGTTCATTTACCACTAATCATGAATACAGATCACTCTAAGTTAAGTAAGCGTAAAAATGATGTATCTGTGGAAAATTAT
>CAYJDU010000159.1:0-1031 GCA_964369035.1 uncultured Methanomassiliicoccales archaeon
GCCCATTATAATTCATATACCGTACCTTTCCAAAGATATCTCTCTCTTTCCAAGCTGTGTCATGATTACCAAAGCACCAGGCAACACCAACAAAAGCATTAGGGTCTCGACCATCTAACTCATACTTATTATTAAGATAAAGCATATTAGCATGGGCATCTTGTGGGGTCAGACTCCACTCAATAATCTTCTTGCCCCAATACATTCTGAGATAGTTGTGCATATAGCCTGTATTGACCATTTGTAGTTGGGCAGCATTCCAAGCCGGATCATGGGTTTGGGCTTGTTCTAATTCATCTAAACTATAAACATAGTCTCTGTTATCCATGAGATGAAACTCTAAGGAAACTTTAGCCCAATTAGGGTTGATATAATCATAGTTATCATAATTGGGATTATAGTAACAGAAGTTAATGGCTAACTCTTTTCGGACTATTAGTTGCTCAATAAAAGCACTTTTCGAATCTTGAAAAGCTCCTGATTCTTCTATTCTATGGGCTATTTCCAGAGGTGAGATCTGTCCAAAATGCAGATAAGGACTCAACTCTGAGTAGTTAGTATTAACTAAATCTTTAGAGTGCAGATGATAGTTTATTAGCTTATATTGAAGGAACTCTTCCACTTTTTCAAGGGCAGAAGAGTAGCCACCGGGTAGAGAAGCGACTGCCTTAACAGAAGCATCTACGAACTTCAGAACTTCTTGTGGCTTGGTAGAAGTGTAAGAGTTAAGATATTCTCCCTGATATATTTCCGGTAAGAAGGGAATCAGATAATCATCTAAACGCTTCATTATTTTAGGTCTGATAGTTCTTGCCATATACTCTTGTTTATCGGAAGCAACTTCCACGGGCACCACAATATCACTTTCTAAACAGATAAAAGGTTTATTGATTGTTTTTGCTATAATATCTCGCCACTCTCTTTGGATTCTGAGATAGCCATAATCACCAATCAGCAGAGCTGCCTTCTCACAATATTCTACTACTTTAGAGACCATATCTCCTTGTGCGAACAGTAATCGGATATTCTTC